>NZ_JBJURN010000021.1:0-68853 GCF_046622475.1 Enterobacter sp. LM3
ATATTTTCCGTAAACCAGTCAACCCGGTAAGCGTAGCGTCACCGGGCAGATCAAACGGTTAGTGAATCACCTGTGACAAAAATGCCCGGGTACGTTCGGACTTCGGATGCGCAAAGAATTCATCCGGTGGTGCCTGCTCAACAATCTCTCCACGATCCATAAAGATCACCCGGTCGGCCACAGTTCTGGCAAACCCCATTTCATGTGTTACACACAACATGGTCATCCCGGATTGGGCCAACCCAATCATGGTATCCAGCACCTCTTTCACCATTTCTGGATCCAGCGCGGATGTTGGTTCATCGAACAGCATAATTTTGGGTTTCATGCACAGTGAACGGGCGATAGCCACACGCTGTTGTTGACCACCTGATATCTGCCCAGGGAATTTATTGGCGTGCTCTGCAATACGCACGCGTTCCAGATAGTGCATCGCCAGCGCCTCGGCTTCCTTTTTCGGCATCTTTTGCACCCAAATCGGTGCCAGCGTGCAGTTCTGCAAAACGGTCAGGTGGGGGAACAGATTAAAGTGCTGAAACACCATCCCCACTTCCTGACGCACGCGTTCGATGTTGCGGATGTCTTCATTCAGCTCAATGCCATCAACAACAATGCGACCCTGCTGATGTTCCTCAAGGTGATTAATACAGCGAATGGTCGTTGATTTCCCTGAACCTGAAGGGCCGCAAAGTACGATTCGTTCACCCTGCTTTACCTTAAGATTAATGTCTTTCAGGACGTGAAACTGTCCGTACCATTTATTGACGTTTTCCAGCGTAATCATCGCGTCGGCGGGTGTCATAGTAATCTGGCTCATAATTTCCTCAGTGCGGTGTACGCCCGGTGTTAAAGCGCTTTTCCAGATGCTGGCTATAGCGCGACATGCTAAAACAGAAGATCCAGTAGATCAGAGCAGCAAAGACATATCCCTCGGTGGACATGCCCAGCCAGACAGGGTCAACGGTGGCTTGTTGCACACTGCTGAAGAGATCGAAAAGTCCGATGATGATCACCAGACTGGTATCTTTAAAGAGCGCAATGATCGTGTTGACCAGACCAGGAATAACCAGCTTGAGTGCCTGCGGGAGTATCACCAGCCCCTGCGTTTTCCAGTAACCCAATGCCAGTGATTCCGCTGCTTCGTACTGACCCTTAGGTAATGCCTGCAGACCACCGCGTACTACCTCAGCGACATAGGCCGACTGGAACAGAATTACCCCGACGAGAGCCCGGATCAGTTTGTCGATCGTCGTGCCTTCTGCCATAAACAACGGCAACATCACCGAAGACATAAACAGAACGGTGATAAGCGGCACACCACGCCAGAACTCAATGAAAATGACGGAGAGCACACGTACGACCGGCATTTTTGAACGCCGTCCAAGTGCGAGTAAAATTCCCCACGGCAGTGCGCCGGCTATCCCGACGGAGGCGATGATCAACGTTAGCGTCAGGCCGCCCCACTGGCGAGTTTCAACACGATCCAGCCCCAGAACGCTGCCATACAACAGCACCCATACAATAATGGGATAGGCAACTGCCCAGCAGGCAATGTAGCGGCCACGGTGAGGCAGTTTTTTCCAGAACATCACGGCGATAGAGAGCAAACCGATAACAAGCGCCAGGTTAATCCGCCAGCGTTGTTCGTGCGGGTACAATCCATACATGAACTGGCCAAAACGCTCGTGGATAAATACCCAGCATGCGCCTGCTTTCGTGCAGTCAGCGCGAGTTGAACCCACCCAGTTCGCCTGCAAAAAGACCCAGTTCAGCAATGGTGGGATTAATTCCCACATGAGCCACAGGCAGACAACTGTCAGCAGGCTATTGCTCCAGCTGGAAAACAGGTTCTTACGTGCCCAGAGAATAACGCGCCCACCTGTCGAGCGGGCAGGACGCGAGGAGTGCGACAATATTGCTTTAGTCATCAGAATTCCTTAGCGCTCAACCAGGGCGATACGGCGGTTATAAAGGTTCATCAGCAACGAGATCGCCAGGCTGATGATCAGATAGACAGACATGGTAATGGCGATGGTTTCAATGGCTTGCCCGGTCTGGTTAAGTACGGTTCCGGCGAACAGTGACACCATATCGGGGTAGCCAATGGCTGCTGCCAGGGACGAGTTTTTGACAATATTGAGGTACTGGCTGGTCAGTGGCGGGATGATGACCCGTAAAGCCTGCGGAATAATGACCTGACGAAGCGTCACCGTATTCGGTAATCCCAGAGAGCGTGCAGCTTCATGCTGCCCATATGGCACGGCCTGGATCCCCGCGCGAATGATTTCAGCAATAAATGCAGAGGTATAAATCGAAAGCGCCAGCGTCAGGGATGCCAGTTCAGGGATTAATACCATCCCACCCTGGAAGTTAAAACCACGAAGATGTGGAATATCCCAGTGCAACGCGGCACCAAACAGCCAGTGTGTCAGTAACGGCAGACCGATGATAAGGGCAACCGCAGTTGGCCATGTCTTACGAAGCTGACCCGTTTTGATTTGGTGTTTACGGTTATAGCGGAATAGCCCTGCAGAGCTCACAAGAGCAAGCACAATGGCGGCGATAAAAGCATACAACCCTTCCGCAACCTGTGGTGAGGGAATGTAAAGTCCACGGTTACTCAGGAAAAGCAGACCGAATGCATCGACAGCCTGGCGTGGACCTGGAAGGTTACGCAGTACGGCGAAATACCAGAAAAAGATCTGCAACAGTGGCGGGATATTGCGAAACGTCTCAATATAAATTGTCGACAGTTTTCGCAGCAGCCAGTTTTCTGACAATCTGGCCAGGCCAATAAAGAATCCCAGTATGGAGGCGAAAACAATACAGAGTGCTGAAACCAGCAGCGTATTCAGTAAGCCGACCACAAACACGCGTCCGTACGTATCTCCTTCCTGATAATCAATAAGATGCTGAACAATACCAAAACCCGCGCTGCGATCCAGAAATGCAAAGCCGGAGGTGATACCGCGATTATTCAGGTTGGTAACCGTGTTATGAATTAAATAAACGACGATGACCACAACCGCGATGATAGCAATAATCTGGAATAGCCAGGCGCGGACCGCGGGATGAGAAAAGGATAACGATCCTTTTACGATTGGGCGGTGATGGGACATAAAGAAACCTCGGTAACCATGACTCTGGACTGGGCACTGCGTGCGCAGTGCCCGTTACAGCAAATGCTTAACGAACTGGCGGTGCGTACTGAATGCCGCCGTTATTCCAGAGATTGTTCTGGCCACGTTTGATCTTCAGCGGGCTTTCCGATCCCACATTGCGTTCAAAGATCTCAGAGTAGTTACCAACCTGTTTGATGATGTTGTAGGCCCACTTGTTATCCAGCTTCAGGTCTTTGCCGAAATCACCCTCTTTACCCAGCAAATGTGCCATATCCGGGTTGGAAGGGTTGGCTGCTTTTTCATCAACGTTCTTCGAGTTGATGCCCATCTCTTCTGCGTTCAGCATGGCGAACAATGTCCAGCGAACGATAGAGAACCAGTCTTCATCGCCACGGCGGACAACCGGCCCAAGAGGCTCTTTGGAGATAACTTCAGGCAGGACAATCCACTCCGCAGGGTTGCTGAGCTTAATACGCAAGGCATACAGCTGCGATTGATCGGATGCCAGCGTATCGCAACGACCGGACTCCAGTGCTTTGGCTGATTCGTCAGAACGATCGAAGGTCACTGGGGTGTACTTCATGTTATTCGCTTTGAAATAATCAGCGACATTAAGCTCGGTATCGGTACCAGCCTGAATACAAACGGTCGCACCGTCCAGTTCTTTGGCGCTTTTCAGGCCCGCTTTATTATGGGTAAGGAAACCAATGCCGTCGTAATAGGTGACCCCGGTAAATGACATTCCCATTCCCGCGTCACGGGAGGAGGTCCAGGTGGTATTACGGGAGAGCATATCAACTTCGCCAGACTGAAGCGCTGTGAAACGTTCTTTAGCCGTCAGCGGGGTATATTTGACTTTGCTGTCATCGCCGAAAACGGCAGCGGCTACGCCACGGCAGACATCAACATCAATACCCGTAAATTTGCCGTTCGCATCGGCATAAGAGAAGCCAGGCAAACCGTCACTGATACCGCATTGTACAAACCCTTTCTTTTTCACGGCGTCCAGTGTCGTACCCGCATGGGCCTGACCCGCTACAGCAAACAACACGCCCGCGGCGGCCAGGCTGGCTATCATCGTCTTTTTCATAATGCATCCTGTGTGGCGAAATTTATCGTTATAGAGGCGTTTTAAACGCTTTGACCTGTCTGTGGCATTGGCCAACGTTTATAAAGCAAACGTAATGCCAGGTTTTGCGCTCAACAAAATAAGAGACAAGTGAACGCATAATGCTGAGTGTAGACAGGGTTAAATAAATCGAATGCCCCGAAACGGTGCGAAATTACAACCTGCGCCACAAATCAGAGCAAAAGTTTGGTTATCTGTTAGCTAAAAACATCAGGTAGTTTCTGGCGTGAATATTGGCAGGGTATTAAATGTAATTAATATGATGAAAATCATCACGATGGAATATGAAATTTAAATAGATACACAAAAAAGATGTGACTGGCTTCAGGCTAAAATTAATCTGTAGAGAAATGGTGGGGCTATTTTTTTACTTATCTGAAAATGCTGCACTATTTAAAAGCAAAAAGCGCGGACAGAGCCGCGCTTTCAAAGAGTGATGCCCCTGGGGGTTACTTAGTCAGGGCAACGATACCCAGCGTCAAACCAGCCACTGCAGCAGCACCACCAGCGATAGCACCCGCGGTTTCCCAGTTATCCTGGGTCGTACCCTTCATACAGGTATTGGTATGAACCAGTCGGCCCTGATCGTCGTATACCGGCACACATGGTGAGTCGTGCGCGCACCCAGCAAGCAGCGCAGCGAGTAGTGCAACGGAAATGAATCTTTTCATGATGTTACCTCAGTATTATTTCTC
The DNA here is from genome assembly GCF_046622475.1 of Enterobacter sp. LM3. Classification (NCBI taxonomy): domain Bacteria; kingdom Pseudomonadati; phylum Pseudomonadota; class Gammaproteobacteria; order Enterobacterales; family Enterobacteriaceae; genus Enterobacter; species Enterobacter sp. LM3. The sequence continues at coordinate 4,947 of NZ_JBJURN010000021.1, forward strand.
ATCCGCTATAAAGCCAGGAGGGCTATTAACGAACTGGAGGCTATTTTACCACTGCGATAAGCCCACGTTGCATGGGGAATAATCTCAAATTATGTTGATTGTAAAAATCGTGGAGAAAAATGACATACCCGGATGGATTAATGGCGAAAGTAGGGTGTTGTAAGGGGGGCATTTTTACTTAATGCAAATAACGCTGTGATTATAAGACACCTAATTCACTGTTTCAGTTAAAAATAAAAAAGGCACCGGGGGTGCCTTTCAGGTATTCATTAATCTTTATGGCCTGTAAACCGTCGCCGGACAACAACGAAGAAAACAGGTACGAAGAAGATAGCCAGGAGCGTTGCAGAAAGCATGCCTCCCATGACCCCTGTCCCGACGGCATTTTGTGCGCCACTCCCGGCTCCACGGCTAATCACCAGTGGCAAAACGCCAAGAATAAAGGCAAGCGAAGTCATCAGGATAGGGCGAAGACGCATCCTTGAGGCTTCCAGCGTTGCCTCAATAATGCCTTTACCCTCTTTCTCCATCAGGTCTTTGGCAAACTCAACGATCAAAATGGCATTTTTGGCCGATAAGCCAATCGTTGTCAGGAGGCCAACCTGGAAGTAAACGTCATTGTTCAACCCGCGCAGAGACGCCGCCAGAAGCGCACCAATGACCCCCAGCGGTACAACCAGCATGACGGAAAAAGGAATGGACCAGCTTTCATAAAGGGCAGCCAGGCACAGGAACACCACAATCAGTGATATGGCGTACAGCGCAGGTGCCTGGTTACCTGAAAGCCGTTCCTGATATGACATTCCCGTCCAGTCATAGCCGATACCGGAAGGCAGTTTCGCTGCGAGGCTCTCCATCATGACCATCGCTTCACCGGTACTTTTACCCGGTGCGGATTCGCCGAGGATCTCCATAGACGGCATCCCGTTGTAGCGTTCCAGACGAGGTGAGCCGTACACCCAGTGAGAACTGCTAAAGGCGGAGAAAGGTACCATCTCGCCATTTGCGCTGCGCACATAGAGGTTGTTGATATCCCCTGGCAGCATGCGGAAATGAGCATCGGCCTGCACGTAAACTTTCTTCACGCGTCCATGATCGATAAAGTCATTTACATAGGTTCCCCCTAAGGCCGTCGAGATCGTCTGATTAACGTCAGAGAGACTGACGCCCAGCGCCTGTGCTTTCTCTTGATCGACATCCAGCTTGAACTGAGGGGTATCTTCCAGTCCGTTAGGACGTACGCGTACCAGCAGGTCTGGGTGCTCTTTAACCATGCCAAGCAGCTTATTACGTGCCTGAGTTAGCTGTGTATGGCCCAGGTTTGCCTGATCAATCAGCTCAAAGTCGAAGCCCGTTGCGGTACCAAGCTCGATGATTGCTGGCAGGTTAAATGGAAATACGAGGCCATCTTTTATCTGACTGAATGCTTTCGTTGCACGGCTAACGATCGCTTCAACGCTATTTTCCGCACCAGGCCGATCTTCCCAGGGTTTCAGGCTCACAAAGGCGATACCGGAGTTCTGACCCTGGCCGCTAAAGCTAAAACCGTTAACGGTAAAGACGGATTCAACATTGGCCTTCTCTTTGTTCAGGTAATAATCATTAACCTGATCGAGCACTTGCTGAGTTCGCGTTTGTGTCGCGCCAGCGGGGAGCTGAACCATCGTCATAAACACCCCCTGATCCTCTTCAGGCAGGAATGAGGTGGGTAAGCGCAGGAACAGTACCGCCATGCCGCCAACGATGATCACATACACCACCAGATAGCGCCCGGTCTTACGTAAAATACCGCTCACGCTGTTGCTGTAATGTTCCACACTCTTATCAAAGAGCGCATTGAACCAGCCAAAGAAGCCACCTTTCTTCTCGTGATGTTCACTGGAGACGGGTTTAAGTAATGTTGCACATAGCGCTGGCGTTAAGATCAGCGCGACCAGCACGGACAGCGCCATTGCCGAAACAATCGTTAGCGAGAACTGACGATAGATGGCCCCCGTCGATCCGCCAAAAAAGGCCATTGGAATAAAGACTGCCGAGAGCACCATCGCAATGCCCACCAGTGCGCCCTGGATCTGCTCCATCGACTTCTGCGTTGCCTCTTTTGGCGGCAGCTTGTCCTCAACCATGACACGTTCGACGTTCTCGACTACCACAATGGCGTCATCGACCAACAGACCTATCGCCAGCACCATCCCAAACATCGTCAGGGTGTTGATGGAGAACCCGAACGCCGCCAGAACCGCGAAGGTACCCAGCAGGACGACCGGAACCGCGATCGTGGGGATGAGCGTCGCCCGCAGGTTTTGCAGGAACAGGTACATGACCAGGAAGACGAGAATAATCGCCTCAAACAGTGTCTTCACCACTTCATGGATAGAGATTTTCACAAAAGGCGTGGTGTCATACGGGTAGACCACCTTTAGCCCTTGCGGGAAGAACTGTTGCAGTTGTGCCAGTTTGCTTTTGATGGCTGCAGCTGTATCCAGCGCGTTTGCACCGGTTGCGAGCTTAATCCCCAGACCGGTTGCCGCCTGTCCGTTGATCCTGGTGACCATATTGTAGTTTTCGCCACCCAGTTCAATGCGCGCCACATCCTTCAGATGAACCATAGAACCGTCCTGGTTCACCTTCAGCGTCACGCGGCCAAACTCTTCCGGTGATTTAAGGCGGGTTTGCGCAATGATGGAGGCGTTCAGTTGCTGGCCCGGAACAGACGGGGTTCCGCCTAACTGGCCCGCTGCAATCTGGTCATTCTGTGTTTTCAACTGGTTGATAACATCCAGCGGCGTCAGCTGGTATTTATTCATCGCATTGCTGTCGAGCCAGATGCGCATCGCGTACTGGGCACCAAACAGCTGAACATCACCTACCCCCGTGGTTCGACTAATCGCATCTTTGACGTTAGAAGCGACATAGTCAGAGATATCATCCTGGGTGAGATTTTTATTGTCTGAAACAAAGCCAGCAACCAGCAGGAAGCTGCTACTGGACTTCTCGACGCCAATCCCTTGTTGCTGTACGTCTTGCGGCAGCAACGGCATGGCGAGCTGAAGTTTGTTCTGAACCTGAACCTGCGCAATGTCCGGGTCTGTTCCTGACTCGAAGGTTAGCGTGATAGTGACGCTACCTGCGGAATCGCTGGTGGAGGACATGTACATCAGGTTATCGATACCGTTCATGTTCTGTTCGATAACCTGGGTCACGGTATCCTGCACCGTCTGGGCGTCAGCACCCGGGTAGGTTGCTGTTATGGCAACGGCGGGTGGTGCAATGGTTGGATACTGTGCAACAGGAAGTTTGAGAATAGCCAGCCCGCCCGCAATCATCAGAATGATGGCGAGTACCCAGGCGAAAACCGGCCTTTGTATAAAGAAATTAGCCATGTTGTCGTCCCTTAACTGGCAGGATTATCAGCGGTGTCGGGTGTGGCGACGACGGTGGTGCCTGGTCTGGCTTTTTGTAAGCCGCTGACAATAACACGATCACCGTTTTTCAGCCCTTCCGTCACCAGCCAGCGATCGCCAATCGCCTGTGGGGCAACGACCGTACGTGACTCAACCTGGTTTTTATCGTTAACAACCAGTACGGTTGCGTCACCACGTGGTGTACGTGTCACCCCTTGCTGTGGAATCAGAATGGCATCCGGCTGCGTACCTTCATCAATGCGCGCGCGGACAAACATGCCCGGTAACAGCAGGTGTTGAGGATTTGGGAAAATGGCGCGTAGGGTAATCGAGCCGGTACTTTCATCGACCGTGACATCTGAGAACTGCAGCGTACCTTTCAGCGGATAAGGTTGACCGTTTTCCATCAGCAATTCGACGCTGCTGGTGGTATCCCCTTTTTGCAGGCTCGTCTGCTTGAGTCGCATAAAATCATTGCTGGACTGTGTGACGTCGACATAAATCGGATCAAGCTGTTGTACCGTTGCCAGTGCGGTCGCCTGCCCGTTGGTGACGAGCGCCCCCTCAGTCACGCTGGATTTACCGATACGGCCATTGATAGGGGACGTGACTTTGGTATAGGCAAGATTGATACGCGCACTTTCGACGCCTGCCTGTGCGGCCACAACGCTGGCATCAGCTTGTTGAGCCGTCGCTACCGCCTGGTCGTACTCCTGTTTACTCACGTACTGCGTGCCGACCAGCGGGAGATAACGTTTCACCGTCAGGTGGGCAATATTCGCTGCCGCCTGTGCTTTTACCAGCTCCCCTTTGGCGTTGTCATACGCCGCCTGATACGTTGCGGGATCAATCTGATAAAGCGAGTCGCCCGCTTGCACATCGCTACCTTCCGTAAAGTTGCGACGCAGGATGATGCCGTTAACCTGGGGACGAACCTCCGCGACGCGGAAAGCGTCCGTTCTGCCAGGAAGTTCAGTTGTCACTGCCAGTGGTGCGCTTTTCACAATATGAACGCTGACCTGAGGCGCTTGCGGATGTTGTGGCTGGTTTTCCTGCCCATCACATCCGGTGAGCAGTGCGGCGCAGACAATAAAACCGGATAAAGGTAAGAGTCTGAAGTGATTCGTCATTACTGTTCCTTTAAATACCCATTAACCGATATTCGTTCGTGGATCGGCGATCGGGGCAGGGGAGACAAAACAAAATGTAGCTGTATATAATAATGAGGGTATTTAGTGTTTTTTAATTTATAAGTGCGAATAAATGGGCGGCGATACAAAAATCAGAATCGGACCCGGTAAATTCAACAGTATGTTTCTGATAAGTTTATCGGATAAATGAGATTTTAAGAGTTTAATGCATCTGCATTGTGAATTTAATTGTCGTTATACATTCATATGAATTATAAATTCATTGAATTGACTTTTTTTGTGCAAAACTAAAATGAATTTTAGGGAATACTTTTGCTTACAAAACCCAGCCTGTATTTTCAAACAATGCATCAACCATGTGAGTAATGAGTAGAGGTCTATGGCACGTAAAAAGAAAGAAGAGGCTCAAAAAACCCGACAGCAACTGCTTGAAGCGGCTATCACGCAGTTTGCCACGCGTGGTGTAGCCAACACGACGCTGACGGATATCGCTGATGCTGCAAAGGTTACACGCGGGGCGGTTTACTGGCATTTCACCAGTAAATCAGAAATATTTAATGCTATCTGGGAGCAGCAATTACCGTTTCGTGAAATTATTCACGACCGGTTATCTCTTTCCGAAAATGATGATCCGTTGTTAGTCATTCGTGAAAAATTCATCACTGCATTGCAATATATTGCGCACGAACCCCGCCAGTGTGCACTTTTACAGATCCTGTATCATAAATGTGAATTTAATAGCGATATGATTTCAGAGTGTGAAATCAGAAGACGTATTGGCTTTAACTATGAATCTCTGCGTGTTTCGCTGGAAAAATGCATTTCGCAGAAACTCATTTCACCACAGGTGAATGTTGAACTGACGTTGATCGTTTTTCATGGTTTTTTTAGCGGAATAATTAAAAACTGGTTAATGAATAAAGACAGTTTTAATCTTTATCAACAAGCTCCTGCGCTGGTTGATAACATTCTGGCGACACTGCATGTTACGCGAGTACCGCCTTATGATGATATTTACGGTTCAGCGTCAGGTAACATTTCTCCGTGCTCGCAAAGTGCTTCAATATCCAGCGCACTAACCGGTTTACCTAACAGATAGCCCTGAAGGGTGTTACAGCCCAGCTCCGTCAAAAACGTTTGCTGCTCTTCAGTTTCCACACCTTCAGCCACGACTTTCAGGTTCAGCGTTTTTGCCAGAGCGACTATTGCCGAAACAATTGTCGCATCATCGCTTTCGCCACTTAACTCTTTCACAAAAGCACGATCGATTTTCAACTCACAGGCAGGTAAGCGTTTGAGATACAACAGGCTCGAATACCCTGTACCAAAGTCATCAATCGACGCTTTCACGCCCGCATCTGTTAGCTCTGTCAGCACCCGAACGCTTTCCTCCGGGTTGCTCATTGCCGTTGTTTCAGTGACTTCAAGGATCAGCATTTCCGGCGGCACGTTGTGACGCGCCAGGCAGCCGAGAACCGTCTTAACCAGCGAAGGTTGTTCAAACTGCAGTGTCGACAGATTCACGGCCATCGACCAGCTCTGATGCCCCTGAAGGTGCCATTCACGCAGCTGACGACAAGCTTCGTTGATCACCCAGTTGCCAATAGGAATGATCAGGCCTGTTTTTTCTGCCAGCGGCAGGAACAGCTCTGGCGTCAGTAACCCCTGCTTTGGGTGTTGCCAGCGCAGCAGCGCCTCAAAACCGAGGATTGGGCCTGCCGGGGCATGGAATTTGGGCTGGTAGAGCAGGCGTAACTCAGCACGCTCGACGGCCAGCCACAGATCGTTCATCAGCTGGAGATGGGACTGCGCCAGGGTGTTCATGGAGGGCTGGAAAAAGTGATAACCGTTACGGCCCATATGCTTCGTGTGGTACATCGCCGCATCCGCGTTAAACATCAGTTCACGATCGGTTTTGCCGTCGTGAGGGTAAAGTGCAATACCAATGCTGAGGGTTACCACCAGTTCATAAGGATCCAGATTAAACGGGTTATCAATGGCACGAACCAGTGAACTTGCCAGAGACGCCGCATCATCCGGGCCTTCCGCCTCGGTCAGCAGGACAAACTCATCCCCCCCGATACGTGCCAGAGTGAACTGGCCTTTCAGGGGGAGCTGCAAACGCTGCGTAACGGCGACCAGCAGCTTATCGCCGACATCATGGCCATAGGCATCATTGATGGCTTTGAAACCGTCGAGATCCATGAACATCAAGGCAAAATGTATCCCTTCGCGGTCCGCTTTGCTGATGGCCTGATCGAGACGGTCTTCCAGCAGGATGCGATTAGGCAGACGCGTCAGCGTGTCGTGCAGCGCCAACTGGGCCAGTTCCCGGTTAGCTTCTGCAAGAGAAGAGGCCAGCAAAGAGGTGCGCGCCTGAAGGCGGGCGTCCAGCATGGATACGAGTAATGTGATCCCCAGAATGGAGAGCGCAACCACGCTCACCAGAACCGCCAGCCAGCTGCCGTTAATCCCGTGGTGGTGTGCCATCGTCGACATCGGAAACTGTGCGGCTTTCATACCGGCATAGTGCATACCGGCGATGGCAATCCCCATCGTGATGGCGGCCCCCAGGCGCATCAGGGCAACCTGTGCGGCTTCGTGACGCAGGCGGAAGGTCAGCCACAATGCGGCGAGTGAAGCGGCAAGCGCGATGACGACCGAAATGGCCACCCATGTTTTATCCCAGATAATACCGGGAGTGATCTCCAGCGCTGCCATGCCGGTGTAATGCATGGCGACAATACCTGCGCCCATCACTAGCGCGCCGGGCAACAGGCGGCGCAAACGTAACTTCTCGCAACTGACGAGCCACAGCGCAAACATTGACGAGCCAATGGCGATGACCATCGAGAGCACCGTCAACGTGGCGTTGTAACTCATGCTCATGGAGAGATCCATCGCCAGCATGCCAATAAAGTGCATAGCCCATACGCCAATGCCCATTGCAATACCGCCACCGGCCAGCCAGATACGGGCTGCGGCTCCCTGGCTTCCGGCGACGCGCGCGGCCATATTTAGCGCGGTATAGGCAGCAAGGATAGCGACAACAAAGGAGGTGAAGACGAGGAATTGGTTGTATTGGCTAACCAGCATGGTCTGTTCTACTCGTTGAGAGGCGTTACGCTAGAGTGGTTCGGAAGGGCTGAGACATTATCACCGTCAGATAACGACTAAAAGTGATTTAAAGCCCTTAATTTTATGTGTGATAACAAAGTTATAGGTGATGTCAGGAGGTTAGTCGAGCTCAGAACAGTTGACGAGTTTGAGTGGATTCACGGAATTCATATTACGACACTTATCGGTTTCGGTGCTCATTAGTTCAATCCATTGCATCAGCAACGCATCGAAAATGAAAACGGAGATAGCAAAGACCACGAGCCACCAGTATTTACGAATCATTGTGTCATTCCGGGAGAAGAGAACCTGTAAGGTGGTGGAAATATACACGAAACGCGGCGGTTTAAAAGCGAGAAAAGAGAAGGTTTACAAAGCGTTGACGGTCGTGAATGCGGGCAATAAAAAAGGCGCTTCCCCATGCCGAAGAGCGCCTTTTTAAACAAGCAATTAGCTAATCGAAATTAGTTCATGCCGTATTTTTTCAGTTTCTTACGCAGAGTACCACGGTTGATACCCATCATCAGCGCAGCGCGGGTTTGGTTACCGCGGGTGTATTGCATCACCATGTCCAACAGTGGCTGTTCAACTTCAGCCAGTACCAGCTCATACAGGTCATTAACATCCTGACCATTCAGTTGAGCAAAATAGTTCTTCAGTGCCTGTTTAACCGAGTCACGCAGGGGCTTTTGAGTTACCTGATCCTGAGAGTTAACGGTGGAAACGGTCAGTACGTCAGAATTTACGCGTTGTTCGAACATAGTTCTGTCAGCTCTTTATTTCATTACGCAAGATTTTCGAAGTATGCCTCCAACGCCTCCAGCTGTTCGCTGGCATCCTCTATGGCGTTGAATGTGCGCCGAAACTGGTCATCTGGAGCGTGCTCCTGGAGATACCAGGAGACGTGTTTACGCGCAATTCGGTACCCTTTTGCCTGACCATAAAAGTCATGCAATTCCCGAACATGCGAACAAAGCAAGCGCTTAACCTCTGCCAGCGGCAGTGGAGCAAGCAGCTCCCCAGTGTCCAGATAATGCTGGATTTCCCGAAAGATCCAGGGTCTTCCCTGAGCGGCACGTCCTATCATCAGAGCATCAGCTCCCGTATAGTCGAGCACAGCTCTGGCTTTAAGCGGGTCAGTAATGTCACCATTCGCGATAATCGGAATGGAAACTTTCTGCTTAACTGCCCGAATGCTGTCGTATTCAGCGTCACCATTGAACAAACAGGCGCGGGTGCGTCCATGAATGGTCAGGGCCTGAATGCCACAGTCTTCGGCCAGTTGGGCAATCTCTACACAGTTACGGTGTTCCGGCGACCAACCCGTGCGAATCTTCAACGTAACAGGGACGTCCACTGCGCTGACAACCGCCGTCAGGATTGACTTCACCTGATCGGGGTATTGCAGAAGGGCTGAACCTGCAAGCTTGCGATTCACTTTCTTGGCCGGGCAACCCATATTGATATCAATAATCTGGGCACCACTTTCCACGTTGATACGCGCGGCATCTGCCATTTCTTCAGGTACGCTTCCGGCAATTTGCACGGTGCGAATACCGGGTTCATCAATGTGCACCATCCGAAGGCGGGACTTATCGCTTTCCCACACCTGCGGGTTAGACGACATCATCTCGGATACGGTTAAACCTGCTCCCATCTCATAGCACAGCGTCCTGAACGGCCGGTCGGTAATACCTGCCATAGGGGCTGCGATCAGGCGATTTCTGAGCTGGTGGTGTCCGATGCGCATGAGTTAAGAAATGACCATACTGTGACTGCAAGGCGGCGTATATTACGCATTTTTTGCACGAGATGAAAGGCCAAACTTTGAACAATCCTCTGTTGTAGATCAAGGAATCGCCGCTCAGCCGTTCTGGTGAGAATTATTCATTATTTAAATCATTATGTTATGTTGATTAGGTTATTTTATGGTCGCTTACAATTTCCCGTAACTTCTCATCATTTCTGAATAAATGAATCACTTGATCGGGATAATCTGCTGTTTTTAGCAGCAGATTATCCCGCATCTTTGCGATCTGCATCGCATTTTAGAACATGATCTCAGTGCGAAAAATGTACGTTATTCAACAATGACGCGGCCATGAAGCGGCTGCACCGGGCGGTTGTTGTCATGCTGCATCGTATGGGTGAATTTCGCCAGTTGCTCCGCAGAGAGGGTCAGGAGCGGGGGAAATATACAGGCAGAGGTGGGCGTGGTCAGATGACCACGCCAGAAGAAGATTATTTTTTACGACCAGTAATACGGCACCACTCTTCTTTCTCAACCACCGGGTCGAGCGCGAACAGATCGGCATAGGCTTCGCAAACGCTGTCTGCCTGGCTTGCCAGGATACCAGAAAGCCCCAGCAGACCGCCTTCAACGGGCAGCACGCTGATTAACGGTGCCAGTTCACGCAATGGGCCTGCCAGAATGTTAGCGACCACGACATCGGCTTTCATGGCCTCTGGCTGTGCGTCCGGCAGATAGAGTTCCAGACGGTCGGATACACCATTACGCTCTGCGTTATCGCGGCTGGCCTGAATTGCCTGCGGATCGATATCGATCCCGATGGCTTTCGCCGCACCCAGTTTCAGTGCCGCAATGGCGAGGATCCCGGATCCACAGCCGAAGTCGATCACCGTCTTGCCGTCCAGATCCAGGCCATCCAGCCACTGCAGGCACAGGGACGTTGTTGGGTGAGTGCCGGTACCAAATGCCAGACCTGGATCAAGCATCACGTTGACCGCACTGGCATCGGGAACTTCACGCCAGCTCGGACAGATCCACAGGCGCTTGCCGAACTGCATCGGGTGGAAGTTATCCATCCACTCGCGTTCCCAGTCTTTGTCTTCCAGTTGCTCAATTTTATGCACGAAGCCCACGCCCAGCAGCGGGTGGTTTTCCAGAATGGCGACAACCTCTTTCATATCGGTTTCTGCATCGAACAGGCCAATAACGTCGGTATCGCCCCACAGGCGCGTCTCGCCCGGCAGCGGCTCAAAGACTGGCGTATCATGCGTGTCCTGGAAGGTGATAGAGACCGAACCGGCCTCCATCAGCGCATCGCTCAGCTCTTCGGCGTTAGCACCGGTTGTATTCAGTTTTAGTTGGATCCACGGCATGGCAAAACTCTTTATTTATCAGTAGAAATCATAGCGGGCTGTGGGACGGGTTGACCGAAACGGTTCCCCACCACAAACGCCAGTAAACTTAACAGTAACGCAGGCACAATGGGATGGAAGCCCAGATACTGAATTTTAAACGTTGCGAGGGCGGCATAGAGCACGCCGCCGACAATCATTCCGCTCAGCGCTCCGGCAGCATTTGCGCGCTCCCAGTAGAGGCCAAGCACCAGTGGCCAGAGGAAGACAGCTTCCAGCCCGCCGAAGGCCAGCAGGTTCAGCCAGATAATCATCTCTGGCGGACGCCATGCGGCTAACATCATCAGGATGCCGAGCACTAACGTTGTCCAGGTGGAGATGCGTTTCAGCTTATGCTCATTATGCATTTTAGCCGGACGCGCGCTGAGCCACAGATCTTTGATAATTGTGGCTGAAGCCTGCAACAGATGTGCGTTCACATTGGACATGATTGCCGCCATTGGCGCGGCGAGGAACAGCCCGGCGGCCCACGGTGGAAGAACCTCGACCATCAGCGTTGGGATCACCTGATCCGGCACGCTCAGGTGCGGTAATACAGCACGTCCCAGCGCGCCAGCCAGATGCATCCCCAGCATCAGCAATGCCACGACAATGGTACCAATCACAATGCCACGATGAACGGCTTTGCTGTCTTTATAGGAGATACAGCGTACGGCTGTGTGCGGCAGGCCAATGACACCGAAGCAGACCAGAACCCAGAAGGATGTCATAAAGGCAGGCGTCAGAATATCGTCAGCACCGTGTGGGCTCACCAGTTTAGGGTCAATCTGCTCAAGCGTTTGTACTGCATTGTGTAAACCGCCTGCCGCATAGATCACCCCAACCAGCAGTACCAGGGTACCAATCAGCATGACCATGCCTTGCATCGTGTCGTTTAGCACGCTGGCGCGGAAGCCGCCAAACGCGGTATACAGCGCAATGGTGATCCCGAAGATGAGCAACCCGGTTTCGTACTTAATTCCGGCGGCGGTTTCCAGTAAACGCGCACCACCGATGAACTGGACGGCAATTGCACCCACAAAGGCGACAATCAGGCTGATACTGGCAATCCAGACCACTGCACGGCTCTGGTAACGTGCCTGCAGCATGTCGTTAAGCGTAATGGCGTTGTAGCGGCGGGCGAGAATGGCAAATTTTTTGCCCAGAATCCCCAGCGACAGCCAGATGGTCGGTACCTGAATCATCGCCAACAATACCCAGCCCAGCCCGTACTTGTAAGCGGCACCCGGCCCACCGATAAACGAACTGGCGCTCACATAGGTGGCGGTCAGCGTCATGGCCAGCACGAATCCGCCCATCGAACGGCTGCCGAGGAAATATTCGCTCAGGAACGACCCGGTGCTGCGCTTGCGCATGGCGTAGAAAGAGAGACCAAACACCACAATTAAATAGATAACCAGCACGGTGATGATTTCAGTTTGCATCATTATCCTCCAGCGAAAAATCACGGAAGATAAAGCGCACCATCAGCCAGCTGAGCAGAACAAAAATCAACGGTACCAGCAGACACGCCATTTCAAACCAGTGCGGCAGGCCGGTAATACCAACAGCTGAATCTGGTAAGTAAGCAGTTACTAACCAAGCGGCAAGATAGAGAAGGGTCAGCCACAGCGCCCAGCGCGCTTCTTTATGGGCCTGAACAAAACGCTTGTCCATTTTTTGTCCCTTGTGGATGAAGAAAGCGGGGATTGTACATGATGGGGCTTTGCAATCCCCAGAAATAAAAAAGGCCGGATAATCCGGCCTTTTAGCGTTGCAGCAGTCTTACTTCTCGTACATACCGAGTTTCTTCTCAAGATAGTGGATGTTAGTCCCACCATTCTGGAAGTGCTCATCGCTCATGATGCGCATCTGCAGGTCAATATTGGTTTTGATACCGTCGATGATCAACTCCTGCAGGGCGTTCTTCATGCGGGCAATTGCCACATCACGGTTTTCGCCGTAGCAGATAAGTTTACCGATCATTGAGTCATAGTACGGCGGTACGGTGTAACCGGCGTAGATATGAGACTCCCAACGTACACCAAAGCCACCCGGCGCGTGGAAACGCGTGATTTTACCCGGGCTTGGCAGGAAGGTATTCGGGTCTTCGGCGTTGATACGGCATTCTACCGCATGGCCTTTAACCACAACTTCTTCCTGTTTGATGGACAGAGGCTGACCCGCTGCAATACGCAGCTGTTCCTTGATCAGGTCAACGCCGGTGATCATTTCGGTAACCGGGTGTTCAACCTGAATACGGGTGTTCATCTCAATGAAGTAGAACTCGCCGTTTTCGAACAGGAACTCAAAGGTACCCGCGCCGCGATAGCCGATATCGACACACGCTTTGGAGCAACGCTCGCCGATGTAGCGACGCAGTTCCGGGGTAATGCCCGGTGCTGGTGCTTCTTCGACCACTTTCTGGTGACGACGCTGCATGGAGCAGTCACGTTCTGCCAGATAGATAGCGTTACCCTGACCGTCAGCCAGCACCTGAATTTCGATGTGGCGTGGGTTTTCCAGGTATTTTTCCATGTACACCATGTCATTGCTGAAAGCGGCTTTCGCTTCAGCTTTGGTCATGGAGATGGACTGAGCCAGTTCAGCATCGCTGCGCACAACGCGCATACCGCGACCGCCGCCACCGCCAGACGCTTTGATGATAACCGGGTAGCCAATGCGTTTAGCATGAGCACGGTTAGCATCCATATCGTCGGTCAGAGGGCCGTCAGAGCCGGGTACGGTTGGTACACCGGCTTTCTTCATGGCGGTGATTGCAGACACTTTGTCGCCCATCAGGCGGATAGTGTCAGCTTTCGGGCCGATGAAGATGAAGCCTGAGCGTTCAACCTGCTCAGCAAAGTTGGCGTTCTCAGAGAGGAAGCCATAACCCGGATGGATTGCCACCGCGCCAGTGATTTCAGCGGCGCTGATGATAGCCGGGATATTCAGATAGCTTTTTACGGACGGAGCCGGGCCAATACAGACCGTCTCATCCGCGAGCAATACGTGTTTTAAATCGCGATCCGCGCTTGAGTGCACAGCGACAGTCTTAATACCCAGCTCTTTGCAGGCACGAAGAATACGCAGTGCGATCTCGCCGCGGTTGGCGATAACAATTTTATCCAGCATGTTCGCCTCGTTACTCGATGACGACCAGCGGCTCGTCAAATTCTACCGGCTGACCACTTTCGACCAGAATCGCTTTCACAGTACCTGATTTGTCTGCTTCGATCTGGTTCATCATTTTCATGGCTTCAACGATGCACAGGGTATCGCCTACATTGACTTTCTGACCCACTTCGATGAACGCTTTCGCGTCCGGGCTTGGGGTGCGGTAGAAAGTACCAACCATTGGGGAACGTACGATGTGACCACTGATTTCTGCAGCGGCTGCAGGCGCGGCTTCTGCTGCTGGCGCAACGGCTGCGGAGAGCATAGGCTGCTGCACTGGCGCAGCGTAAGCTTGCTGCATTACCGGGAAGCTAGCGGCTGGCGCTGCACGGCTGATGCGTACAGACTCTTCGCCTTCAGAAATTTCCAGTTCGGAGATACCTGATTCTTCAACCAGCTCGATCAGTTTTTTAATCTTACGAATATCCATGAGTGGGTTCCGTACTCTTGTTTAGTGTGATTGTGACAAACGTTTTACCGCTGTCTGTAAAGCGTATGAATAACCGTCAGCGCCCAGCCCGCAGATAACGCCAGCGGCGATATCCGAAAGGTAGGAATGATGGCGGAACGGCTCTCGGGCGTGCACGTTACTCAGGTGGATCTCGATAAACGGGATACTTACCGCGAGCAGTGCGTCGCGAATAGCAACACTGGTGTGCGTAAACGCGGCCGGATTGATCAGGATATAGTCCACGTTGTCTTTAGCCTGATGAATACGGTCGATGAGTGCGTACTCCGCGTTTGACTGAAAATGGTCCAAATCTACATTCAGTGAGGCTGCTTCCGTGCCAAGACGGTTAACAATTTCACTCAATGTCAGCGTGCCATACTTCTCTGGCTCACGGGTACCGAGCATGTTCAGGTTCGGTCCGTTCAAAACTAAGATCTGGAATTTATCAGCCATTATGCCGCTATCTCCTGTGATTTTCCGGTAAAAAACAAAATATACCTTCAAAGCACGATTGTCATCTTTTCAGAGGCCTAAAACCCCCGTTCGGAAAACCGAAGTCGCACATTATAACGATTTCGTAGCATTTGGCAGCTAAATACTGGTCTTATCAGGGAAGATTATCAACCGCTATCCGAAAAAGATTCGCGGTTGATAAGCAATCTGCGGGAAAACGCACAGTTTCGCGAACTATCGCAACCACTGGCGGAACTTCTTATAACGCCACGCTAAAAGCGCCAGAGCCAGCAGCGCATAGAGGATCGGCTGCGGGGAGAGGATCTTCACCGACCACAGGTAATGGATGGGGGCGAGGATCGCGACAAGATAGACGAAGTTGTGCAGCAGTTGCCAGCGCCTGCCCAGTTTTCGCTGCGCAAACTGCGTTGATGTCAGCGCTAATGCCAGTAAAACCAGCCAGCTGACGATACCTAACGTCAGATAAGGACGCGTCACCAGTTCGCGACCCAGCAGTGCCAGGTTGTTAATCCCTAACTCCAGCAGCGCGTAACTGGTCAGATGCAGCGTGGCCCAGGCAAAGCACCATAGCCCCAAAAGCCGACGGGTTCGTATCAATAATGGCTGCTTAGCGTAGCGCGCTAGCGGTGATACCAGCAAGGTTGCCAGTAAAAATTTCAGAGCCATCCTACCGGTGAAGTGCTGAATATCTTTTGCCGGGTCAGCACTAAAGAGGCCGTGGCTGGTGGCCCAGAATAGCCAGATAAAAGGAAGCAATCCTGCTAAATGTAAGATGACTTTCAGCCAGGTTATCTGCTTTGCGGTTAAACGCACTTAGAAGTTCTCCCGTAAATTCAGTCCACGATAGAGGGAGGCCACTTCATCCGCATAGCCGTTAAACAGCAGCGTGGGCTGACGCGTCACATCCAGCGCGCCGCCCGAGCCGATAAAACGCTCGGTGGCCTGCGACCAGCGTGGGTGATCCACATGCGGGTTGACGTTGGCGAAAAAGCCGTATTCGTCTGGCGCGGCCAGGTTCCAGGTGGTCGGTGGACGTTCGCGGGTCAGCTTAATGCTGACGATGGATTTGATCCCTTTAAAGCCATATTTCCACGGCACGGTTAAGCGGATGGGTGCGCCGTTTTGCGGCGGGAGCGCTTTACCGTAAACACCCACGGTTAGCAGCGTAAGGGGATGCATTGCTTCGTCGAGACGTAATCCCTCTACGTAAGGATACTCAAGCCCGCCCCCGATAAACCTGTCCTTTTGTCCCGGCATCTCGTCCGGGGCGTAGCGCGTCTGGAAGGCGACATATTTCGCGTTGCTGGTGGGTTCAACCAGCGCCAGCAGCTTATGCAGCGGGAAACCTACCCAGGGCACGACCATTGACCATGCCTCCACGCAGCGCATGCGGTAAATACGCTCTTCCAGTGGAAAACGGGTGGTGAGATCGTGATGATCCAGCGTCAGCGGTTTTGCCACTTCGCCATCAATTTTCAGCGTCCACGGATCGGTTTTCATTCCCCCCGCGTTGGCGGCAGGATCGGCCTTATCAAGGCCAAATTCGTAGAAGTTGTTATAGCCGGTGACTTTGTCTTCCGGCGTCAGCGTGAGTGCGTTTTGCCACTGGGCGGGTTTCGTAAAGGTGAGCGGCGCGCCGGAAGGGGCTTTCGGACGATCGTTGCCTTTAAACCAGTCGAGAAGGTCGGCATGCGCTGCAGGGGTAAGCGTCAGGGCGGTGGCGCTAATGCCAAGCATTTTCAGGATCTGGCGGCGCTGTAACATAAAGACAGATTCCGCCGTTACGTCGGCTTCCGTCAGTTTTCGGTTTTTCATGGCATCCTCCGTCATGCGTTTTTCTAAGCATGACGGAGGAGAGGGCTTATCGCGAATATGTCACGAAAATTTGAAGATTAGACAATTTTCACCAGCGCGCGACCGTGGAACTGGTTGTCCATAATCTTACTGGCATACTCAGGAGCCTGGCTGAGGGTGATTTCGGTTGCACTTTGGGCATAGAACGATTCCGGCAGGTCATGCACCAGACGCTCCCAGGCCTCTGCACGGCGCACCGCTGGCGTCATGACGGAGTCCACCCCCTGCAGACGCACATTACGCAGAATAAATGGCATCACTGTCGTTGGCAGGGCAAATCCTCCCGCCAGACCGCAGGCCGCTACGCAACCGCCATAGTTCATCTGCGCCAGCACCTTCGCAAGGACTTTATCGCCAACGGTATCTACCGCACCTGCCCAGATCTGTTTCTCCAGCGGACGGGTTTCGGCAAACTCTTCGCGGCCGAGGATGCGGCTTGCGCCGAGCTGACGCAGATAGTCATGCGTGCTTTCGCGGCCAGATACCGCAGCAACCTGATACCCAAGTTTATGCAGCAGCGCTACCGCAGTGCTGCCGACACCCCCGCTGGCACCGGTCACCACAATCTCACCGGACTCAGGACGGATACCGGCATCTTCCAGCGCCATCACGCACAACATGGCGGTAAAGCCTGCAGTGCCGATGATCATCGCTTTGCGGCCATCCAGACCTTTCGGCATCGGCACCAGCCAGTCGCCCTTAACACACGCCTGCGTTGCCAGACCACCCCAGTGATTCTCGCCTACGCCCCAACCGGTGAGCAGCACCTGTTGCCCTGCATGGAAGCGGGGATCTTCGCTTGTATGCACGCGGCCCGCAAAATCGATGCCTGGCACCATCGGGAAATTGCGGATGATTTTACCTTTGCCTGTGATGGCCAGGGCATCTTTATAGTTCAGACTGGACCAGTCGATGTCGACGGTTACTTCACCTTCCGGCAGGCGGCTCTCCTCAACGGTTTGCACCGAGGCAAGGGTTTTGCCGTCCTGTTGTTCTAAGATCAAAGCCTGCATACAGGATCCTCGTTACTATGGTGACAGGAAAATAATTTCTGAGACTATACTCGCTCATTGAAATGCAATGCCGATGTAACGCAATAAATTGCCAGATACATTTGGTTTGATAGTATGTCGCATCTGAAATGCAAGTTAGTACTTACTCGCTACCACATCAACCCACGGAGTAATCTCAAGGATGCGATTAACGACGAAATTCTCAGCTTTTATCACGCTGCTAACGGGGCTTACCATTTTTGTCACCCTGATTGGCTGCTCCCTGAGCTTTTATAACGCAATTCAGGACAAGCTGGTTGATCGGGTTCAGTCGGTTGCATCGGTTATTGATACTCGCCTGATCACTACCTCATTCCCGGCGCTGTCGCTTGAGTTGGATGAGTTGATGGTGCCTGTTGATATTGTCCAGGTCGACATCACACAGGGAAAGCTGACGGTTTTCAGCCATGCCCGACAGGGAAGCTATCGTCCAGCCGGTACCGTAAGTCAGTATCGGGAAGTAACGGTACATTCGCTTAAACATCCTGGCATGGCTATCCGTATGGTCTATCTGGACCCGATGGCTAATTACTTCCATTCATTAATGACCACCGCACCGCTGACGCTCTCTGTGGCCTTTATTGTGCTGCTGATTTTCCTCGCGGTTCGCTGGCTGCGTCGTCAGCTCTCCGGCCAGGAGTTACTGGAGACCCGTTCAGTGCGGATACTGAACGGTGAACGCGGCCCGCAGGTGCGCGGCTCGGTCTATGAATGGCCGTCACACACCAGCAGTGCGCTGGATGTACTGCTTTCCGAAATCCAGTTTGCCAGCGATCAGCGTAGCCGGATGGATACGCTGATCCGATCCTATGCTGCGCAGGATAATAAAACGGGTCTGAACAACCGCCTGTTCTTTGATAACCAGCTGGCTACATTGCTGGACGATCCGGAAAAAGTGGGGACACACGGGGTGGTCATGATGATCCGTCTGCCCGATTTCGATCTGCTTCGCGATACCTGGGGAAGGAATGTGGCGGAAGAAAATCTCTTTACGCTTATCAACCTGCTCTCCACTTTTATTATGCGCTACCCTGGGTCGCTGCTGGCTCGTTATCACCGCAGCGACTTTGCCGTACTGTTACCTCACCGAACGCTGAAGGAGTCGGAAAGCATTGCCAGCCAACTGCTGAAGGCCGTGGATGCGCTGCCACAGAGCAAAATGCTCGACAGAGACGACATGGTGCATATAGGGATTTGTGCCTGGCGCGGGGGGCAGTCGACAGAACAGGTGATGGAACATGCAGAAGCGGCAACCCGCAACGCCGTGTTGCAGGGGGCGAATGGCTGGGCGGTTTATGACGACTCGCTACCGGAAAAAGGGCGCGGTAATGTGCGCTGGCGAACGCTGATTGAGCAAATGCTGAGTCGCGGTGGGCCACGTATCTACCAAAAACCGGCGGTCATGAAAAACGGCAATGTCCATCACCGCGAATTACTGTGTCGTATATTTGACGGTACGGAAGAGGTTATCTCTGCGGAATACCTGCCCATAGTGCTGCAATTTGGTCTTTCCGAAGAATATGACCGCCAGCAAATTACCCGGCTGATTCCGTTTTTGTCATTCTGGCCTGAAGAGACCCTTGCGCTACAGGTTACCGTGGAGTCGTTAATTCGCCCGCGTTTTCAACGCTGGTTGCGCG
The DNA here is from genome assembly GCF_046622475.1 of Enterobacter sp. LM3. Classification (NCBI taxonomy): domain Bacteria; kingdom Pseudomonadati; phylum Pseudomonadota; class Gammaproteobacteria; order Enterobacterales; family Enterobacteriaceae; genus Enterobacter; species Enterobacter sp. LM3. Next base: position 24,408 of record NZ_JBJURN010000021.1, read on the forward strand.
ATACATTAATGCAATGCGAAAAATCGCAACGCAAACACATTATTTTTGAACTTGCAGAGGCAGATGTAGGTCAACACATCAGCCGGTTACGCCCGGTGGTACGTTTGATCAATGCACTCGGTGCGCGTGTGGCAGTCACGCAGGCGGGTCTGACGCTGGTCAGCACCAACTGGATCAAGGAGCTGGATGTTGAATTATTGAAACTGCATCCAGGGCTGGTAAGGAATATCGAAAAGCGTACAGAAAACCAGCTGCTGGTGCAGAGCCTGGTGGAAGCGTGCAAAGGAACGCAAACGCAGGTATTTGCCACGGGTGTGCGTTCGAGAAGCGAATGGCAGATGTTGACAGAGCGCGGTGTGACGGGAGGTCAGGGGGATTTTTTTGCTACCTCTCAGCCGCTTGACACCAATGTGAAAAAATATTTGCAAAGATACTCTGTTTGACCTGCCGTTTAATTTGTTTTCACGTAGAATATCGCGCCTGTAGCTTTGAGTATGACGAGCAAAAAGCCAGTGAACGACCTTAAAGAGTTACAAATGAAAGTGAGGGACGCACTGTTTACTCAGCCCTGAGGGACTCAGGGGATTAATTTGTAACAAAGGAAACGTACTGCACTAATTTTCACCGTAGCAGATGATTTTTGCGCCTTGTCGCTGCTGCGTGTGGTTGGTAAAGTAAGCGGATTTTGTTTTCCGCCCCAGCTTTCAGGATTATCCCTTAGTATGTTGAAAAAATTTCGTGGCATGTTTTCCAATGACCTGTCCATTGACCTGGGTACCGCGAATACCCTTATCTATGTAAAAGGACAAGGCATCGTATTGAATGAGCCTTCCGTTGTGGCCATTCGTCAGGATCGTGCAGGCTCGCCAAAAAGCGTGGCCGCAGTGGGTCATGACGCGAAGCAGATGCTGGGCCGTACCCCAGGCAACATCGCCGCAATCCGCCCAATGAAAGACGGCGTTATCGCTGACTTCTTCGTGACTGAAAAAATGCTTCAGCACTTCATCAAGCAGGTTCACAGCAACAGCTTCATGCGTCCAAGCCCGCGTGTTCTGGTGTGTGTGCCGGTTGGCGCAACACAGGTAGAACGTCGCGCAATCCGTGAATCCGCTCAGGGTGCGGGTGCGCGTGAAGTGTTCCTGATTGAAGAGCCAATGGCTGCAGCCATTGGTGCGGGTCTGCCCGTCTCTGAAGCGACCGGTTCTATGGTGGTTGATATCGGTGGTGGTACCACTGAAGTGGCCGTTATCTCCCTGAACGGTGTGGTGTACTCCTCTTCCGTGCGTATCGGTGGTGACCGTTTCGACGAAGCCATTATTAATTATGTTCGCCGTAACTACGGCTCTCTGATCGGTGAAGCCACCGCAGAGCGTATCAAGCATGAAATCGGTTCTGCTTATCCTGGCGATGAAGTTCGTGAAATCGAAGTTCGTGGCCGTAACCTGGCTGAAGGTGTTCCACGCGGCTTCACTCTGAACTCCAACGAAATCCTGGAAGCGCTGCAAGAGCCGCTGACCGGTATCGTGAGCGCGGTGATGGTTGCCCTGGAACAGTGCCCACCAGAACTGGCGTCCGATATCTCCGAGCGCGGTATGGTGCTGACCGGTGGTGGTGCGCTGCTGCGTAACCTCGACCGCCTGTTAATGGAAGAGACAGGTATTCCTGTCGTAGTTGCAGAAGATCCACTGACTTGCGTCGCCCGCGGTGGTGGCAAGGCGCTGGAAATGATCGACATGCACGGCGGCGACTTGTTCAGCGAAGAGTAGTCATTGTGAAAGGGTAGCGCATCGCTACCCTTTCTCTCTGACGCGAGAATACGCATAGCCTATGAAGCCAATTTTTAGCCGTGGCCCATCGCTACAGTTTCGCCTCATCCTGGCGGTTCTGGTTGCGCTTGGGGTCATTATTGCCGATAGCCGCCTCGGTACGTTCAGCCAGATCAGAACGTACATGGATACCGCCGTCAGTCCTTTCTACTTTGTATCAAATGGTCCCCGTGAATTACTCGACTCCGTTTCTCAAACGCTGTCTTCGCGTGACCAACTCGAACTCGAAAACCGGGCATTACGCCAGGAACTGCTGCTGAAAAACAGCGAGCTGCTGATGCTGGGGCAATACAAGCAGGAAAACGCGCGTCTGCGTGAACTGCTTGGCTCACCGCTGCGTCAGGATGAGCAGAAAATGGTTACGCAGGTGATCTCCACCGTCAACGATCCTTACAGCGATCAGGTGGTGATCGACAAGGGTAGCGCCAACGGTGTGTATGAAGGTCAGCCTGTTATCAGTGATAAAGGCGTTGTGGGCCAGGTGGTTGCTGTTGCCAAACTAACCAGCCGCGTTCTGCTGATTTGTGATGCCACGCATGCGTTACCGATTCAGGTGCTGCGCAACGACATCCGCGTCATTGCGGCCGGTAACGGCTGTACGGACGATCTGCAGCTGGAACACCTGCCTGCCAACACGGATATCCGTGTGGGTGACGTACTGGTGACCTCCGGTCTGGGTGGTCGTTTCCCTGAAGGGTATCCGGTTGCGGTTGTCTCTTCCGTGAAGCTTGATACACAGCGTGCTTACACCGTGATTCAGGCGCGTCCAACGGCGGGTTTACAGCGTCTGCGCTACCTGCTGCTGCTGTGGGGTGCCGATCGTAACGGGACTAACCCAATGACGCCGGAAGATGTGCATCGTGTAGCGAATGAGCGCCTGATGCAGATGATGCCGCAGGTTCTCCCTCCGGTAGACTCAATGGGGCCTCCAGCACCAGTACCTGCACCTGCGACGGGGTTAACGCAGCCGCCTCTGGATGCGCCGCCACCACCGCAACTCCCTGTGGGAGGGCAGTAGTGGCAAGTTATCGTAGCCAGGGACGCTGGGTTATCTGGCTCTCGTTTCTCATTGCGTTGTTACTGCAAATCATGCCCTGGCCGGACAACATTCTCGTTTTCCGGCCAAACTGGGTTTTGCTCATTTTGCTCTACTGGATCCTTGCCCTGCCGCACCGGGTAAATGTCGGCACGGGTTTTGTGATGGGTGCCATACTGGATCTCATTAGTGGCTCGACGCTGGGCGTACGTGCCTTATCCATGAGCATTATTGCGTATCTCGTCGCACTCAAATTCCAGCTCTTTCGTAACCTCGCGCTCTGGCAACAGGCTCTGGTGGTGATGTTGTTATCGCTTGCTGCGGATATCGTTGTTTTCTGGGCAGAGTTTTTAGTGATAAACGTCTCTTTCCGACCGGAAGTGTTCTGGAGTAGTGTAGTAAACGGTGTGCTCTGGCCGTGGCTGTTTTTGCTGATGCGTAAAATTCGCCAGCAGTTTGCTGTGCAGTAAAAGGTTGCTATGACGTCTATATATCTTGCCTCTGGTTCTCCGCGCCGCCAGGAACTGCTCACTCAACTGGGGGTTTCCTTTGAGCGCATCGTGACTGGCATCGAAGAAAAACGTGCTGAGGGCGAAAGTGCTCAGCAGTACGTTTCTCGTCTGGCACGAGAGAAAGCGCAGGCCGGTGTAGCACAAACACCGCGTGACTTACCGGTCCTGGGGGCAGATACCATCGTTATCCTTAACGGTGAGGTGCTTGAGAAACCGCACGATGCAGAGCATGCGGCGCGCATGCTACGCAAAATGTCCGGGCAAACGCATCAGGTGATGACGGCCGTGGCGCTGGCGGACAGCCAGAACGTGCTGGATTGCCTGGTGGTGACGGACGTCACGTTCAGAGTGCTTACCGACGACGAGATCGCCGCTTATATTGCCAGCGGTGAACCTATGGATAAAGCAGGTGCATACGGTATTCAAGGGCTGGGTGGCTGTTTTGTCAGGAAGATTAATGGCAGCTATCACGCCGTAGTCGGCTTACCGCTGGTGGAAACGTATGAGTTGCTGAGCAATTTTAACTCACTGCGTGAGGGAAGGGATGATTATGACGGCTGAATTGTTGGTAAACGTAACGCCATCGGAAACCCGTGTGGCCTACATTGATGGTGGCATTCTTCAGGAAATTCATATTGAGCGTGAAGCGCGGCGCGGAATAGTAGGCAATATCTACAAAGGTCGTGTCAGTCGTGTACTGCCGGGGATGCAGGCGGCTTTTGTAGATATTGGACTGGATAAGGCGGCATTTTTACATGCCTCCGACATCATGCCGCACACCGAGTGCGTGGCTGGCGAAGAGCAAAAGCAGTTCGCCGTGCGCGACATCTCCGAGCTGGTACGTCAGGGCCAGGATCTGATGGTGCAGGTGGTGAAAGATCCCCTCGGTACCAAAGGTGCCCGTCTGACTACTGACATCACGTTACCTTCCCGTTATCTGGTCTTTATGCCTGGCGCATCGCACGTGGGTGTTTCCCAGCGTATTGAGAGTGAAAGCGAGCGCGAGCGCCTGAAGAAAGTGGTCAGCGCTTACTGCGATGAACAGGGCGGGTTCATCATCCGCACTGCAGCGGAAGGGATCAGCGAAGAAGACCTGGCGTCCGATGCCGCCTATCTGAAGCGCGTCTGGACGAAAGTGATGGAGCGTAAAAAACGCAACCAGACCCGCTATCAGCTGTACGGTGAGCTGGCGCTTGCTCAGCGCGTCCTGCGTGATTTTGCCGATGCACAGCTCGACAGAATTCGCGTGGACTCCCGCCTGACGTATGAAGCGCTGCTGGAATTCACCGCAGAGTACATTCCGGAAATGCCAGGCCTGCTGGAGCATTACTCTGGCCGTCAGCCGATTTTCGATCTCTATGATGTCGAAAATGAGATCCAGCGTGCGCTGGAGCGCAAGGTTGAGCTGAAGTCTGGCGGTTATCTGATTATCGATCAGACCGAGGCGATGACCACCGTGGATATCAACACCGGGGCATTTGTTGGCCATCGCAACCTGGATGACACCATTTTCAATACCAATATTGAAGCGACGCAGGCCATTGCGCGCCAGCTTCGTTTGCGTAATCTGGGCGGCATTATCATCATCGACTTTATCGATATGAATAATGAAGACCACCGTCGCCGTGTGCTGCATTCGCTGGAGCAAGCGCTGAGTAAAGATCGCGTAAAAACCAGTATCAATGGCTTCTCGCAGCTGGGTCTGGTGGAAATGACGCGTAAGCGCACCCGCGAAAGTGTGGAGCATGTGCTGTGTAATGAATGCCCGACCTGTCACGGCCGTGGCACGGTAAAGACGGTGGAGACCGTTTGTTACGAAATCATGCGTGAAATCGTCCGCGTTCATCACGCCTACGACTCAGACCGTTTTCTGGTCTATGCTTCCCCTGCGGTGGCCGAGGCGCTGAAAGGCGAAGAGTCACACGCGCTGGCGGAAGTGGAAATCTTTGTCGGCAAGCAGGTAAAAGTGCAAATCGAGCCACTCTATAACCAGGAACAGTTTGACGTGGTGATGATGTAAAACGCAGTGCGCTGCGAGATCAAAGGCTGACAAGGAGAGATGCGTGAGGCGATTGCCGGGGATTTTACTGCTTACAGGGGCAACGCTTGTCGTGATTGTCGCGTTGCTCGTGAGCGGGCTGCGCCTCGTTTTGCCGCATCTGAACAGCTGGCGTCCGCAGGTGCTGGCGAAAATCGAATCGTCCACTGGTATACCGGTGGACGTGAGCCAGGTCAGTGCGAACTGGCAGAACTTTGGCCCGACGCTTGATGTCCGGGATATCAATGCCAGCCTGAAAGACGGTGGCTACCTGAAAATCAAACGCGTGACCCTGGCGCTGGATGTCTGGCAAAGTTTGCTGCATCTGCGCTGGCAGTTTCGCGATCTCACCTTTTATCAACTCCAGTTACTGACCAATACGCCGCTGAGCAGTGGCGACAGCGATCAGGGCCTTGAAACCAACCACATCAGCGATCTCTTCCTGCGTCAGTTCGATCATTTCGATCTGCGCGACAGCGAAGTGAGCTTTATTACCCTTTCGGGCCAGCGTGCTGAGCTGACGATCCCACAGCTGACCTGGCTCAACGGCAAAGATCGCCACCGTGCTGAAGGGCAGCTCAATCTCTCCAGTCTGAATGGTCAACATGGTGTCATGCAGGTGCGTATGGATCTGCGTGACGACAACGGTTTGCTGAACAACGGCAAGGTGTGGCTGCAGGCCGACGACGTAGATGTAAAGCCGTGGCTGGGAGACTGGTTACAGCAAAACATGCAGCTGGAAACGGCTCGCTTTAGCCTTGAAGGCTGGATGACCCTGACGAAAGGGGCGTTTGCCAGTGGTGATATCTGGCTAAAGCAGGGAGGGGCGAGCTGGAAAGGTGAAAACCAACAGCATCAGCTTTCCGTAGATAACCTCACCGCACACGTCACGCAGGAGAAAGGGGGCTGGCAGTTCGCTATCCCGGACACGCGTATCACGATGGACAGCAAGCCCTGGCCGCGCGGTGCGCTGACGCTGGCCTGGATGCCGGAACAGGATGTTGGCGGCGCGAACAGTAAACGCAGCGATGAGCTGCGCATCCGTGCCAGCAACCTGGATCTGGCGGCGGTAGAAGGGCTTCGCTCAATGGCAACAAAGCTCTCTCCGGATCTGGGGGCTATCTGGCTGGCGACACAGCCGAGCGGGAAAATAGACACCCTGGCGCTGGATATCCCGTTACAGGCAACGGAGAAAACCCGTTTTCAGTCCACGTGGAAAGATCTGGCCTGGAAGCAGTGGAAATTACTGCCGGGAGCAGAGCACTTTAGCGGCAAGCTGGAAGGGAGCGTTGAGAACGGCAGGCTGACGGCCGATATGCATGACGCCAAAATGCCTTACGAAACGGTTTTCCGCGCCCCGCTGGAAATTGAAAAAGGTAGCGCTATTCTCAACTGGCAGAATAATGATAAAGGTTTTCAGCTGGATGGCCGCCATATTGATGTGAAAGCCAAAGGCGTACACGCGCGTGGTGATTTCCGCTATCTTCAGCCAACAGGTGAAGAGCCGTGGCTGGGTATTCTGGCGGGGATCAGTACGAACGACGGTTCACAGGCCTGGCGTTACTTCCCGGAAAACCTGATGGGTAAAGCGCTGGTGGATTACCTGAGTGGCGCGATCCAGGGGGGACAGGCGGATAACGCCACGCTGGTCTACGGCGGCAACCCGCATCTGTTCCCGTACAAACATAACGAAGGTCAGTTCCAGGTGCTGGTGCCTTTGCACAAGGCGACCTTTGCCTTCCAGCCGGACTGGCCTGCGCTTAAAAACCTCGATATTGAACTCAACTTTCTCAATGACGGGTTGTGGATGAAGTCGGACAACGTTGCGCTGGGCGGCGTGACGGCCAGCAATCTGACGGCAAATATCCCGGATTACTCAAAAGAGAAACTGCTCATTGATGCCGATATCAACGGCCCGGGTAAAGCGGTTGGCCCTTACTTTGAGGAGACTCCGCTAAAAGAGTCGCTGGGTGCCACGCTTCAACAGCTGCAGCTTGATGGCGATGTGAATGCTCGCTTACATCTCGATATCCCGCTGGATGGCAAGATGACCACGGCGAAAGGCGACGTCCGTCTCAATAACAACAGCCTGTATATCAAACCGCTTGAAAGTACCCTGAAAAACCTTAGCGGACAGTTCAGCTTTGTGAACGGTAACCTGAAAAGTGAGCCGCTTAAAGCCACCTGGTTTAACCAGCCGATCAATATTGATTTTTCGACCACTGAGGGTGAAAAAGCCTATCAGGTGGCCATCAACATGGATGCTCACTGGCAGCCGTCGCGTATGGATGTACTGCCACAAGCGATAGGTGAATCGCTTGATGGTGCGGCCTCCTGGAATGGCAAAGTGGCGATTGATCTGCCTTATCACGCTGGTGCGCATTATAAAGTCGACATCACGGGCGATCTGAAAAACCTGAGTAGCCAGTTACCTGTACCGCTGGATAAAAAAGCCGGACAGTCGTTACCGGTGAAGCTTAACGTTGATGGCAACCTGAACAGCTTCGAACTGACCGGCAGCGCGGGGGGGGCAAACCACTTCAACAGCCGCTGGCTACTTAACCGGAAACTCACGCTCGACAGAGCCATCTGGACGACGGACAGCCGAAGCACACCGCCATTGCCAGAACAGACGGGTGTTGAGCTGAATCTCCCACCGATGGATGGCGCACAATGGCTGGCACTGTTCCGGCAAGGGGTTGGGCAAAACGTGGGTGATTCCGCCCAGTTCCCACAGGCCATCACTATACGCACCCCTTCACTGACGCTGGGTGGGCAGCAGTGGAATAACCTGAGCATTGTCTCCAGGCCGACGGATAACGGCTCGAAAGTGGAGGCACAAGGCAGGGAAATTAACGCCACGCTGGCGATGCGTAAGAACGCGCCGTGGCAGGCGGCGATCCGCTATCTCTACTACAACCCGGCTACTGAGAACGGTAAAGACCCACTGGCAAATACGTCGCCTCTGAGTAACACGTCCCGCGTGGATTTCAGCGGCTGGCCCGATGTGCAATTGCGCTGTGCCGAGTGCTGGCTATGGGGGCAAAAGTATGGCCGTATCGACGGGGATTTTGCCGTCCGGGGCAATACCATGAGCCTCTCCGGTGGGCTGGTGGATACCGGCTTTGGCCGTCTGACGGCCGAGGGCGAATGGGTGAATACTCCGGGCGAACAGCGTACCTCACTGAAAGGTAACATTAAAGGCAACAAGCTGGATGCGGCGACGGGTTTCTTTGGTGTCAGTACCCCGCTTCGCGGTTCGTCATTCGATATGGATTACGACCTGCACTGGCGTGCGGCACCGTGGAAGCCTGACGAAGCTTCGCTTAACGGTATCCTGAAAACCCACATCGGTAAGGGCGAAATTGCTGACGTAAGTACCGGTCATGCCGGACAGATCCTGCGTCTGCTGAGCTTTGATGCGTTGTTGCGTAAGCTGCGTTTTGACTTTAGCGATACCTTCAGCGAAGGCTTTTATTATGACTCCATCCGCAGTACGGCGTGGATCAAGGACGGCGTGCTGCACACAGACGACACCCTGGTGGATGGCCTGGAAGCGGATATCGCGATGAAAGGGTCGGTGGATCTCGTGCGTCGCGAGCTGGATATGGAAGCTGTGGTGGCACCGGAAATTTCCGCCACCGTGGGTGTTGCGACGGCCTTTGTGGTGAACCCGATAATCGGGGCGGCAGTGTTCGCCGCCAGCAAGGTGCTGGGGCCGCTGTGGAGCAAAGTGTCTATTCTGCGCTACCGCATTACGGGGCCAGTGGATAAACCGCAGATTAATGAAGTGCTGCGCCAGCCGCGCAAAGATGCACAGCAATGATTTGACGTGGGCAGGTAATTGCCTCACTCTCAATAAATATGATCTTTATACCGCCCCGGGCGGCAACGAACGAGTAGCAATACGATGAGTCTGAACCTGGTAAGTGAACATTTGCTCGCAGCGAACGGCCTGAGCCATCAGAACCTGTTCTCCATTCTCGGTCAACTGACCGAACGCCGTCTCGACTACGGCGATCTCTATTTCCAGTCGAGCTATCACGAATCCTGGGTTTTAGAAGACAGCATCATCAAAGATGGCTCTTATAACATCGATCAGGGCGTCGGCGTGCGCGCCGTCAGCGGCGAGAAAACGGGTTTTGCCTATGCCGACCAGATTAGCCTGAACGCACTGGAGCAGAGTGCGCAGGCCGCGCGTACCATCGTGCGTGAAACCGGCGATGGTCGCGTGAAAACGCTGGGTGAAGTGCAGCACTCTGCACTCTATACCAGCATCGACCCGCTGCAGAGCATGAGCCGCGAGGAGAAGCTGGATATCCTGCGTCGCGTGGACAACGTCGCGCGCGCTACGGATAAACGCGTGCAGGAAGTGTCTGCCAGCCTGAGCGGTGTATATGAACTGATTCTGGTAGCCGCAACCGACGGTACGCTGGCAGCAGATGTGCGCCCGCTGGTACGTCTTTCCATCAGTGTACAGGTGGAAGATGACGGCAAGCGTGAGCGCGGCTCAAGCGGCGGCGGCGGTCGTTTTGGTTATGACTGGTTCCTGGGCGATGTCGACGGTGAAGTGCGCGCGGACGCGTGGGCGAAAGAGGCCGTGCGTATGGCGCTGGTCAATCTCTCTGCGGTCGCCGCTCCGGCGGGCACATTGCCGGTGGTTCTGGGCGCGGGCTGGCCGGGGGTGCTGCTGCACGAAGCGGTGGGGCATGGCCTGGAAGGTGATTTTAACCGTCGCGGCACTTCTGTATTCAGCGGGCAGATGGGTCAGCTTGTCTCTTCTGAACTCTGTACCATCGTGGATGACGGTACGATGCGTGACCGTCGTGGCTCTGTGGCAATTGATGATGAAGGTACGCCTGGCCAGTACAACGTGCTGATCGAAAACGGTGTGCTGAAAGGCTACATGCAGGACAAACTCAACGCACGCCTGATGGGCGTTGCGCCAACGGGCAACGGTCGTCGCGAATCTTACGCGCACCTGCCGATGCCGCGTATGACCAACACCTACATGCTGCCGGGCAAATCCACGCCGCAGGAGATTATCGAGTCCGTGGATTACGGTATCTTCGCGCCAAACTTTGGCGGCGGTCAGGTGGATATCACCTCCGGTAAGTTTGTCTTCTCCACTTCAGAGGCCTATCTGATTGAGAAGGGTAAAGTGACCAAAGCGGTAAAAGGCGCAACCCTGATTGGCTCCGGTATTGAAGCCATGCAGCAAATCTCTATGGTCGGTAACGACCTGAAGCTGGATAACGGTGTGGGCGTCTGCGGTAAAGAGGGCCAGAGCCTGCCAGTGGGCGTCGGTCAGCCAACGCTGAAAGTGGATAATCTGACGGTGGGCGGTACCGCCTGATCGGAAGCAGTATGAAAAAAAGGCGCTACTCAAAAAGTAGCGCCTTTTTTTTAACGTAAATGCTCTAACGGGATTTCAGGATCCGGCTCGTGAGTGATGCGGTTGCGCAGATCACGACGAATAATTTCAATTGACCAGAACCAGACCAGATGACCTACGATTTCTGAAACGTGTTCGTACCACGGAAGATCAAAGAGCGGTGGGGTAAGCCCCATCAGCGGGAATGAGATCATGTGGACAAACAGCTGAGCTAATGCACCGGCCAGCAGGCCTTGCCAGAGTTTTATTTTCGGGAAGACTTCTGCAACTATGCAATAACCTACGGCAAAGACGATTGAGAAAATAATATGCGTCACGCCAACCCAGTTAAATATATGTCCGGCAAATGTATAAACGGCCGCGTTAGGATCAATAATCCCCAGCCAGTCGCGCAGAAATACATATGGTGGGTTTAAAAAATTGCGTGAGCAATCGATCTGACCTGCTGCTCTTATTAGTTGTTCTGGCCCGCATGCACCGGTGAATAAATCGATGGGACTACGTGGTGGAAGCGGGACTTCAGCCCCCCATTTTACAAATGCGGAGACAATCCCTGCAATCAGGCCAATGAACGCGGCGAGTCCGTAGCGCCTCCGTGAAGGCGGTGTCATTTCAAATAGATTCATTGTTATTCCTTGTTTAAAGTGATCCTGAGAAATATATTTTTATTGTTTATATGTATAACAAAAATATAACAGTCTGAATTTCAGACGACTACAAGATAAATGACGGGTGGCAAAAGTGTCAATTAACTATTCCTGATAGTCGGGAAGGGGAATTCCTGAATGACTGCTATAGTCATTCAGAGAATATTCATGCCAGATATTCGTTCAGGCGCTGTTGAATTACTCCTTCCTTCTCCCCCGCATTTCCTGGAACAGTTCCGCCACTTTCACAAAATACTCAGTCAGATAGTTGATGCAGACCTGTACTTTGAGCGGCAGCTTGTCTTTCTCTGTATACAGAGCGTAGACCGGGCGCGGATCGGACTGATAGCGCGGGAACAGGATCTCCAGCTCACCGCTGTTGATCTCGTTGATCACCCACATCAACGGTACGTAGGCGATCCCGGCACCGGCAACCAGCCAGCGGGAGAGGGTCATTGGATCGTTGGTCACGAACCGGCCTTCAGGGAGCAGTCTGGTAGAAAGTCCTTCCGGAGCAATCAGCTCAAATTCATTATCCGGACGCACGCTGTATCCCAGCCAGGAGTGGTTACTGAGGTCGGCGGGTTTTTCTGGTATGCCGTACTGCGCCAGATAGCTTTTCGAGGCGCAAACCACCATTGGCATACTGCCCAGCCGACGAGAGAAGAGGCTGGAGTCCTGCAATGCGCCTACGCGGATCACCACATCCAGACCATCGGCAATCAGATCCGGGGCCGGAATGCCCGTCACCAGATTGACGGTTAACCCCGGATACTCTTTAAGCATTTCTGCGGTCATGGCAGCGAGAACATTTTGTGCCATAGTTGAAGAACAACCAATGCGCAGGGTGCCGATAGGCGTGTTGTTAAAGGCGTAGAGCTGCTCGTGAACATCCTGCACTTCATGCAGCATGCGGCGACAGCCCTGATAGTAAATTTTACCCGCCTCCGTCAGTCCAATGCTGCGGGTACTGCGGTTGAGCAGCTTGACCTGAAGCTCATCTTCCAGTTTTGACACCGTCTGGCTGATGGAAGAGACGCTCATCTGAAGTTGCCGTGCTGCGGCGGTAAAAGAGCCAAGTTCAACCACTTTGGCAAAGACCGACATGCGTTTTAAACGTTCCATTATTCACTCTGGCTTAAAAGTGATTTAGATCACATATTATAGATAACAGCATAACAGTTACGTTAATATATTATTAATTACATAACGACTGCGCCACTCTCGCCCGGCGTTTCTTGCTCTTCTGCGGTGGCGTGCGCTAAAAAAATCTGTCGCCTGCACTCTCTCTTATCAAGGTCAACATGAGTCTGTTTCCCGTTATCGTGGTGTTCGGTTTGTCGTTCCCACCGATATTCTTTGAGCTTCTTTTATCACTGGCGATTTTCTGGCTGGTGCGCAGGGTGCTGGTCCCTACCGGGATCTACGATTTCGTCTGGCATCCTGCATTGTTCAATACCGCGCTGTATTGCTGCCTGTTTTACCTGATATCGCGCCTGTTTGTCTGAGGTTGATGTGAAAACGCTAACAAGAAAAATCTCCCGTACCGCCATCACAATGGCATTGGTTACCCTCGCGTTCATCGCTATCTTTCGCGCCTGGGTTTATTACACCGAATCACCGTGGACGCGCGATGCGCGTTTCAGCGCCGATGTGGTGGCGATTGCCCCTGATGTGGCCGGGCTTATCACCGCGGTGAACGTACACGACAACCAGCTGGTGAAAAAAGACCAGGTGCTGTTCACTATCGACCAGCCTCGTTATCAGAAAGCGCTGGAAGAATCAGAAGCAGACGTGGCCTATTACCAGGCGCTGGCCGCTGAAAAACGTCGTGAGGCCGGTCGTCGCAACCAGCTGGGTGTCCAGGCGATGTCCCGCGAAGAGATTGATCAGTCCAACAACGTGCTGCAAACCGTACTGCATCAGTTAGCGAAAGCCGAAGCGATGCGCGATCTGGCAAGGCTGGATCTGGAGCGTACGGTTATTCGCGCACCTTCGGATGGCTGGATAACCAACCTCAACGTCTATACCGGTGAATTTATTACCCGCGGCTCGACTGCCGTGGCGCTGGTGAAACAGAACTCCTTCTACGTGCTTGCCTATATGGAAGAAACCAAGCTTGAAGGGGTGCGTCCGGGCTATCGCGCGGAGATCACGCCGCTCGGCAGCAACCGCGTATTTAAAGGTACTGTGGATAGCGTTGCTGCCGGTGTCACGAACGCCAGCAGTACCAACGACAAGAAAGGGATGGCGACGGTAGATTCCAATCTGGAATGGGTACGTCTGGCACAGCGTGTGCCGGTGCGTATCCATCTGGATGAACAGCAGGGCAACCTGTGGCCTGCGGGTACTACGGCAACTGTGGTCATTACTGGTGCAAAGGATCGCGATGCCAGCCAGGATTCCATCTTCCGTAAAATAGCGCATCGCCTGCGTGAGTTTGGTTAATCGTTATGGGTATCTTTTCCATCGCCAGCCAGCACATCCGCTTCGCCGTGAAGCTGGCGTGTGCCATCGTGCTGGCGCTGTTTGTCGGCTTTCACTTCCAGCTGGAAACGCCACGCTGGGCGGTGCTGACGGCAGCGATTGTCGCGGCAGGCCCTGCATTTGCGGCGGGGGGAGAACCCTACTCCGGCGCGATTCGCTACCGTGGGATGTTGCGTATCGTCGGGACGTTTATCGGTTGTATTGCGGCACTCGCCATTATTATTCTGATGATCCGCACGCCGCTGTTGATGCTGATGGTGTGCTGTATCTGGGCGGGCTTCTGCACCTGGATCTCCTCCCTGGTAAAAGTGGAAAACTCCTATGCCTGGGGGCTCTCCGGCTATACCGCACTGATTATCATCATTACCATCCAGGCCAACCCGCTGCTCGCGCCACAGTTTGCCGTGGAGCGTTGTAGCGAAATTGTCATTGGCATCGTCTGCGCCATCGTGGCTGACCTGCTTTTCTCACCGCGCTCCATCAAGCAGGAAGTGGATCGCGAGCTGGATGCGTTAATTGTTTCCCAGTACCAACTGATGCAGCTGTGCATTGCGCATGGTGACAAAATTGAGGTCGATAAAGCCTGGGGTGGGCTGGTGCGCCGCACAACGGCCCTGGATGGGATGCGCAGTAACCTGAACATGGAGTCCTCTCGCTGGGCGCGTGCTAACCGCCGCCTTAAAGCGATCAATACCGTCGCCTTAACGCTGATTACACAGGCGTGTGAAACGTATCTGATTCAAAACACCCGCCCTGAAGCGATAACCGATACTTTCCGTGAGCTGTTTGCCGAGCCGGTAGAGACGGTGCAGGACGTGCATAAACAGCTCAAGCGTATGCGACGGGTGATCGCCTGGACCGGGGAGCGCGACACCCCGGTGACGATTTACACCTGGGTCGGCGCGGCGACGCGCTATCTGTTGCTTAAACGTGGCGTGATCGGCAATGCCAAAATCAGTGCCGCTGAAGAGGAAGTGTTACAGGGAGAAGTGGTGATCAAAGCAGAGTCGGCCGAGCGTCACCACGCAATGGTCAATTTCTGGCGCACCACGCTTGCCTGTATGCTCGGCACGTTGTTCTGGCTGTGGACGGGCTGGACGTCCGGTAGTGGGGCTATGGTGATGATTGCCGTTGTCACGTCGCTGGCAATGCGTCTGCCCAACCCGCGTATGGTTGCTATCGACTTTCTGTACGGCACAATCGCTGCGCTGCCGATAGGTGCGTTCTATTTCCTGGTGATTATCCCGTCGACTCAGCAAAGCATGTTGTTGCTCTGTATTAGCCTTGCGGTGCTGGCGTTCTTCATTGGTATCGAGGTTCAGAAACGCCGTATTGGCTCGCTGGGGGCGCTGGCAAGCACCATCAACATCATTGTGCTGGATAACCCGATGACGTTCCATTTCAGCCAGTTCCTTGACAGTGCACTAGGACAGCTGGTGGGGTGTTTTCTGGCAATGATGGTGATCCTGCTGGTGCGGGATAACTCTCAGGCGCGAACCGGCCGTGTGCTGTTGAATCAGTTCGTGTCGGCTGCCGTATCGTCTCTGACGACAAACACTGCGCGCCGAAAAGAGAACCACCTGCCCGCGCTTTATCAGCAACTGTTCTTATTGTTGAATAAATTCCCGGACGATATTGGCAAGTTCCGCCTGGCGTTAACGATGATCATCGCACATCAGCGCTTGCGTAATGCCCCCGTGCCGATCAACGACGATCTGTCTGCCTTTCACCGTCAGCTGCGCCGCACTGCCGACCACGTGCTCTCCGCATCCAGTGATGACAAACGCCGTCGCTACTTTAAGCAACTGCTTGAAGAGCTGGATATCTACCAGGAGAAACTGAAGGTCTGGGAAGCGCCACCTCAGGTGACGGAGCCGGTAGGGCGGCTGGTGTTTATGCTGCACCGTTACGAAAATGCGCTGACCGATAGCTGATTAAAGAAAAAACCGACGCCAAAAGCGTCGGTTTTTTTGTAGCTATACTTAGTTCTGCAGGCTCTTACATTCAGAAAGGGAGGACACATGACTACCCTGGCTCTTCAGGACAACATCCTTTTTCAGACCGGCTATCTGGTCAACGGCATCTGGAAAACGCTGGACACGACCTTTGATGTGCTCAACCCGGCCACCGGTGAAGTGATCGCAAAAGTGGCGAAAGCCGGTAAAACCGAAACCGAAGAGGCGATTGCCGCCGCAACTAAAGCTTTCCCTTCATGGCGCGCCAGAACCGCGAAAGAGCGTTCAACCATCCTCTATCGCTGGTATGAACTGATTATTGAGAATAAAAGCTGGCTCGGGCGGTTAATGACCACCGAACAGGGTAAGCCCCTGAAAGAAGCAGAAGGTGAAGTCGAGTATGCTGCCAGCTTTATCCAGTGGTTTGCCGAGCAGGCCAAACGCGCGAATGGTGAAATTATTCCACCCGTCAAACCCGGCTCCCGCATTCTGGCAACCCGCGAACCTGTCGGCGTGGTGGCGGCGATTACGCCGTGGAACTTCCCGATGGCAATGCTTACCCGCAAGTTAGGCCCGGCGCTGGCAGCAGGGTGTACGGGGGTGATCAAACCGGCAAACAACACTCCGCTCAGCGCCTTTGCATTACTCGCGCTGGCAAAACAGGCGGGTGTGCCGGATGGCGTGCTTAACGCGGTAGCGGGAAACACGCATGAAATCAGCGATGCGATCATGGCCAGCCACGACGTGCGTAAAATCACGTTTACCGGGTCGACCTCTGTGGGCAAAACGCTGGTGCGAAACGCCGCAGAGACAATGAAAAAAGTCTCAATGGAGCTGGGAGGAAATGCTCCCTATATCGTCTTTGAGGATGCGGACATTGATGCAGCTGTGAAAGGGGCGATTACCAACAAATTCCGTAATGCCGGGCAGGTCTGCGTCAGCGTTAACCGCTTCTATATTCAGGAAACCGTTTACGACAAGTTTGTTAATCAGCTTGCTGATGCGGTGAACGCGCTGAAGGTCGGAAATGGTCTGGAAGAAGGGGTCGTCGTCGGGCCGCTGATTGAACCTTCGGCGGTCAACAAAGTGCGGGAACACGTTGAAGATGCGATTGCCAACGGCGCGACCGTACTGGCAGGCGGCAAGGCACACCCACTTGGCGGTAATTTCTGGATGCCAACCGTGCTCGGAGACTGCCATGAAGGCATGAAGCTGGCAGGGGAAGAGACGTTTGGCCCTGTCGCGGCCTGCTTCCGTTTCACCTCAGAAGATGAAGTGATCCAGCGCGCCAATAACACACCATATGGCCTGGCGGCTTACTTCTATACCCAGAACCTGTCGCGGGTGTTCCGCGTCTCACAGGCCATCGAAAGCGGGATGATTGGCATCAACGAATGTGCCGTATCCACAGAGCTGGGACCTTTTGGTGGCGTAAAAGAGTCAGGTCTGGGGCGTGAGGGGTCTGTGTTGGGGCTGGAAGAGTATCTGGAAGTCAAAACCCTGCATATCGGGGGATTATAATAGACAGGGCGGCATTTGCCGCTCGCCTGGACTGGGTGGCTGGTAATGAAAATCTATACGTTTGATTTTGACGAGATTGACAGTCAGGAAGACTTCTATCGTGAATTTATCCAGGTGTTTGACCTTGAACAGGAAAGCGTCACGAATCTGGATACGCTGTGGGAAGTGGTCATCGACAGCCAGTTGCCGTTACCGCTGGAGATAGAGTTTATCCATCTGCCTGATAAGCTGCGCAGACGTTTTGGCGCGCTGGTTTTATTGTTTGATGAAGCAGAAGAAGAGCTGGAAGGACAGTTACGTTTTAACGTGCGCCACTGATTTAAGCGTTAAAAAAAGCCCCTGACCTTCTGGTCAGGGGCAAGTCGTATGATGAGATACGACGAGGGTTTATTTATACAGTTCCGCTGTAGCATGCCAGTGGTCACCCTGGTTCAGTTCGGTGACGCGATAGCTGCTGGCACCCGCTTTTTCAGCTTTTGCTGCCAGCTCCTGACGGATATCCATCGGAGAGCCGGTTACGGATGTGACAGAGATACTCCCCATCGACTGTAGAGTCTGTGCCTGGTCGGCATTGACCTGGTGAACGGCTGCGCTCGCGCCGAAAGAAAGTACAGATGCCAGGCCGAGGGTTGCGATGATTAATTGGGTTTTCATAGTCTTTACTCCTGAGCAGGGTGTACTCAACGGCGAGAAGGGTTGAACTGCTATTTTTATGCCAGGTGCCGTTGAGTGGAGAATGATGTTTTCGGGTATGACTAAAACTTATTTGTACAGCTCAGCGGTTGCGTGCCAGTGGTCGCCTGTACGCGCTTCAATGATGCGATAGGATGACGCACCCTGTTCTTCCGCTTTTTTGTTCAGCATGTCATGCATGTCCATCGGAGACGCACTGACCGCACCAACAGACACTGTGCCAATTGCCTGACGGGATTGCGCCTGATCGGCGTTGATGGAGTCAGCCGCAAAAGCACCGAATGACAGAACAGACAGGACGCTCAGCATCGCTACAGTAGTTTTGATTTTCATGATTCTTTACCTCGTCGAATTTTTTACTGGGGTCTTTTTTTCGTGACCCTCATCACAAAATCAAGTATACACTAATAACGATAAAAATTAATACCAGACTAATTGTTTCAATGGTTATTAAGAGTTAATAAACGTGATTTTTATAACCAAAATGCATAGTGATGGTCATTTTTTCGTCACATCTTCTTGCTATGTCTAACTAAATCAGAGGGATACTGGCTTTTGATTTTTTGTGCGATTTATTGAGGTGATATTCACTGCGTGAATGTTGGTGGGTGGTAAAAAGCACTATTTGGCAAAGCAGGGAGGGGAGAAAACAGGGGGAAACGCAGCGGGAGCAGAACAATCCCCGCAGCCGTGCTACGGGGAGAGAGGATTACAGTTCCTGTTCGAACAGAACCAGAATCGCTTCGTAGAGATCTTTGACGGAGAAATTATTTGCCGGAGTGGTAAAGATGGTGTCGTCACCGGCGATGGTGCCGAGGATACCTTCTGCTTTACCTAAGGAGTCCAGCAGGCGGGCAATCAGCTGTGCGGCACCCGGGCTGGTGTGGATCACGACAACGGCATCGTTATAGTCGATATCCAGAACCAGATTCTTCAGTGGGCTGGAGGTTGTCGGCACGCCAAGTTCGGCAGGCAGACAATAGACCATTTCCATTTTGGCATTACGCGTACGCACCGCGCCAAATTTGGTCAGCATACGGGAGACTTTCGACTGATTGATATTATCGAAGCCTTGTTCCTGCAACGCCTGAACAATTTCTCCCTGAGAACTGAATTTCTCTTCTTTGAGTAGCGCTTTAAACGCCTTTACTAATTCTTCTTGCTTAGACGAGCTTCGCATAAGTCACCCGGAATATAACGGTATAAACAACATTATTATGCATGTGGATGAATTTTTATGCAAACAATCTGCCTGAACCCAGGCTGAAATAATGTTATGAAAGGGAGTGATTTTATCAGATTTCGTTATCAGAAAACATGCCTGGGTCACGCCACGCAAATAAGCTTAAAAGTAAATTAAATGTTATCAAATTGATGTTGTTTTGGTGGCGGGGCAGGGTGTATTGTAACCACCTCTTAAATCGTTGCCGTCTGTTGTCAGATAGCATTCTGACGATAGAGAAAGTCGAGTGACCTCAAATTCTTTAGCTACGAAAATTGTAATTATTTACCTGCTGAATTATGGTCGCCGCAACGGAGTTACAGATACTTAAGTTAACCATAATAAGGAGTTTAGGATGAAAGTCGCAGTCCTCGGCGCTGCTGGTGGTATCGGCCAGGCGCTTGCCCTACTACTGAAAACCCAACTGCCTTCAGGCTCAGAACTCTCCCTGTACGATATTGCTCCGGTAACCCCAGGTGTGGCGGTTGACCTGAGCCACATCCCGACAGCTGTGAAAATCAAAGGCTTTTCCGGTGAAGATGCACGTCCTGCGCTGCAGGGTGCTGATGTTGTGCTGATCTCCGCGGGTGTGGCACGTAAGCCCGGTATGGATCGCTCTGACCTGTTCAACGTCAATGCGGGTATCGTGAAAAACCTGGTACAGCAGATCGCTGAAATCTGCCCGAAAGCCTGTATCGGTATCATTACTAACCCAGTGAACACCACCGTTGCTATCGCGGCAGAAGTGCTGAAGAAAGCCGGTGTTTACGACAAGAACAAACTGTTTGGCGTGACCACGCTGGACATCATCCGTTCCAACACCTTCGTGGCTGAGCTGAAAGGCAAGCAGCCAACCGACGTTGAAGTACCGGTTATCGGTGGTCACTCTGGTGTGACTATTCTGCCTCTGCTGTCGCAGATCCCTGGCGTAAGCTTCACCGAGCAGGAAGTGGCTGACCTGACCAAACGTATCCAGAACGCGGGCACCGAAGTGGTGGAAGCGAAGGCGGGTGGCGGTTCTGCAACTCTGTCTATGGGCCAGGCGGCTGCACGTTTCGGCCTGTCACTGGTTCGCGCCCTGCAGGGTGAGAAAGGTGTTGTTGAATGTGCTTATGTTGAAGGTGACGGCGCACACGCACGCTTCTTCTCTCAGCCACTGCTGCTGGGTAAAAACGGTATCGAAGAACATCAGTCAATTGGCAAGCTGAGCGCGTTCGAACAAAACGCGATGACAGGCATGCTGGACACGCTGAAGAAAGATATCACTCTGGGTGAAGAGTTCGTTAACAAGTAAAACGGACTTTCCCTTACAGGCCGGGTAAGCGTTCGCGCTACCCGGCAAAAAAAACGGAGCCAGGTGCTCCGTTTTTTTATGTCTGTCAGTTGGTGGCCGGGTATTCCTGAATCGTTACCTGAATCGTCAGCTTCTTATCGTTGCGCATGACTTCGACCGGAATGATAGAGCCAGGACGTATTTCTGCGACCTGATCCATCGTCTCCAGCGCCGATACCGCCGGACTGCCATTCACCGATATAATGACGTCATTGACCTGAATACCTGCGTTAGCCGCCGGACCGCCAGGGGAGACTTCGTTGACCACAATGCCCTGGATCTGATCGATACCGCCACCTTGCGAGTGCATTGGCGCAATCTCACGCCCACCAATACCGATGTAGCCGCGGATCACCCGACCATCGCGGATGAGCTTATCCATAATTTTGGTGGCCAGCTGGAACGGAATGGCAAAGCCGATACCTTCCGGCGTCTCGCCATCGTTACTCTTATCGAACGAGAGGGTGTTGATGCCCATCAGCTCGCCCAGCGAGTTGACCAGCGCGCCGCCAGAGTTACCGTGGTTGATTGACGCATCGGTCTGCAGGAAGTTCTGCCGCCCGGAGGGGTTCAGGCCAATTCGACCGGTGGCGCTGATAATCCCCTGAGTGATGGTCTGACCCAGGTTGTACGGGTTACCAATCGCCAGCACTACGTCGCCAATGTGCGGCGTACGTTTGCGGTTAATCGGGATGACCGGCAGGCCACCCGTGGCGTTGATTTTCAGTACCGCCAGGTCGGTCAGGCTGTCAGAGCCGACGAGCAGAGCCTCAAACACGCGGCCATCCTGCAATGCGACGATAATCTGGTCGGCATCGTTGATCACGTGTTTGTTGGTAATGATGTAACCACGCTCGTCCATAATCACACCGGAACCGAGCGTGCGGATCTCCAGCTGATTATGGCTTGAGCTGTTAAGGCCACGGTTATAGACGTTAACCACGGCAGGTGCCGCACGGCGAACGGCCTGGTTGTAGGTGGCCGGTGTTTCATCCGTACTGTCAAACTGGGGGGCCGTCAGCTTGTTGAACTGACGTAAAGACGGCATAGCCACTAACAGCAGGCCAGCAACGATCAAACCGATGGCAATGGAACGAAAGAGCTTTAAAAGCATGATGCGCGTGTCGTTAAAAAAGGAACGATTTGCAGCATAACATGAGTTATCCGGACATCACACGAGGCCAGATGCCCGGAATCACACATGATTAGCGCAACAGAATATAGATAGACTCATTGCCACGCATAATCTGCAGGGCAATGACCGCTGGCTTACTCTCCAGCACCTTGCGCATCTCCGCGATAGATTGCACGCGGTTGCGGTTTACACCGATGATGACATCATCCTGGTGCAACCCCGCCTGTGCGGCTGGGCTGCTCTTCTCGACGGTATCAACGGTAATGCCTTTTGTGCCGTCTTTAAGCTGCCCGTCGCTTAGCGTTGCCCCTTGCAGTGCCGGGGCGATAAGCTCAGCACTGGCGGAAGAGGACGTACTCTTATCCAGCGTCACTTCAACGTCCAGCGGCTTGCCATCACGAATCAGACCTAACTTCACTTTGGCACCGGGTTCAGTCGTTGCAATGCGCGAACGCAGCTCAGCGAAACTGTTCAGCGGTTTATCATTGAGGCTGACGATCACATCCCCGGATTTCACGCCTGCTTTTGCCGAGCCGGAGTTTGGCAGCACTTCACTGACAAATGCCCCGCGCTGAACGTTGATGTTGAACGCTTTAGCGATATCCGCGCTCATCTCCATCCCCTTAATGCCCAGCAAACCGCGTTTGACTTCGCCAAACTGAATCAGCTGTTGTGACAGGGTTTTGGCCATATTGCTGGGAATGGCGAAACCAATCCCGATGCTGCCGCCGCCCGGCGCAAGGATGGCGGTGTTGATGCCAATCAACTCACCGTTGAGGTTAAGCAGTGCTCCGCCGGAGTTGCCGCGGTTAATCGAGGCATCGGTCTGAATAAAGTTTTCCAGCCCTTCCAGATTCAGTCCGCTACGTCCCAGCGCGGAAACGATACCCGAAGTGACGGTTTGTCCTAAACCGAACGGGTTACCGACGGCGACGGCAAAATCACCAACACGCAGCTTATCGGAGTCCGCTATCGTAATTTGTGTCAGGTTACCCGGGTTTTGCATCTGCAATAGCGCAATGTCGCTCTGGTCATCGCCGCCGATCAGTTTGGCGTCAAATTCTCGCCCGTCATTCAGCTGAACGCTGATTTTATCCGCCTGGCTGATAACGTGGTTATTGGTCAGAATATAGCCTTTAGCCGCATCAATGATGACCCCAGAGCCAAGACCTTCAAAAGGCTGGGCTGACTGGTCGGGAGACTCATCACCGAAATACTTCTTCAGTTCTTCAGGTACGCGCTGGTTTTGCCGCGCTGTTCCTTCGACTCGCACGCTGACTACCGCAGGTAGCACTTTTTCCAGCATCGGCGCGAGGCTGGGAATGGCAGTTTGTCCCGGAACCTGCGCAGGCAGCGTGGCCGAAGCAGGGAAGGATGCCGAGAGAGATAACCCGACACTTAACGCTAAAGCGCTCAACAGCTGGTTTTTTTTGTTCATCGACGCTGACTCTCGTATCCTGGAATGAAAGAAGAACGGCCCCAAAAACATCCTGATGTTATTGAATTTTAAACCGCTGAACAATGAGGTAATTGACTAAATAATAGCTGGGGTCAGGGAGAAAGGACGGGCGCAATCGCTGCGCCCGTAAAATAAATTCAGGTTGTGCGATTAATCGCGTTTTGCGCCACCGCGCAGCAGGCCGGACGCGCCATCAGAATAATCGCGTGGCATCTGAACCGGTGCCTGGTCGTTACCAGCTTCAGAGTCAGCCAGACGGTTGCGGAACGGGTTCGTCTCCGCCGTCATCTCTGGCAGCAGGCTGCTGGAGCTTTTCGCCATATGTTGATACAGCTGACGATAGTCGGTTGCCATGTTATCCAGCAGCTCGGCGCTACGGGCAAAGTGGCTGACCAGCTCTTCGCGATACTCTTCCAGTTCAGCTTTGTTCTTTTCCAGTTCGTACTGCAGTGACTGTTGTTGACGCAATTTGCGATTACCGAAACGCATGGCCACAGCACCGATAATGATGCCGACGACTAAACCGATTAGCGCATATTCCCAGGTCATGAACTTCTCCCGTTGTCTTGTGGTTCCGTAGGGTGTTGGCTCGGCTCCTGCCTGTGCCTGATAACGCCACTATAACCGCTATTTCTGCAGAAGTGGAATCCTGACGTATCATCGCGTAGTGTAGAACGGCCTTTTTTTCATCAGCCATGCCTGCTGGTGAGGTTTAACCGAAGGAATAACAACAAGATTATGCAAAGTCTGTCCCCCTCATCGCGTTACCTTCATGCCCTGAATGAGGGCTCACATCAGCCGGACGATGTTCAGCGTGAAGCGGTCAACCGTCTGGATGTGATCTATCAGGAGCTCACGGCCAAACCCGCTGAAATCGTACAACACGGCGGGCTGAAGGCGGCATTCGGTCGGTTTCTTGGGAAAAAAGAGCCGCAGGCTAACGCCCCGGTGCGCGGCTTATATATGTGGGGAGGCGTCGGGCGCGGTAAAACCTGGCTGATGGATATGTTCTACCAGAGCCTGCCGGGGGGGCGTAAACAACGTCTGCACTTTCACCGTTTTATGCTGCGGGTTCACGAAGAGCTGACGGCGCTGCAGGGCAAAAGTGACCCACTGGAGATTATTGCCGATCGCTTCAAGGCTGAAACGGATGTGCTCTGCTTTGACGAATTTTTTGTTTCTGATATCACCGACGCCATGTTGTTAGGTGGCCTGATGAAAGCGCTGTTTGCGCGCGGGATTACGCTGGTTGCCACCTCGAATATCCCGCCGGATGAGCTATACCGCAACGGCCTGCAGCGGGCGCGTTTCCTGCCTGCCATTGATGCCATTAAGCAGCATTGCGATATCATGAACGTCGATGCCGGAGTGGATTACCGCCTGCGCACGCTGACGCAGGCGCATCTGTGGCTTTCCCCTTTAAACGATGAAACCACCAGTCAGATGAATAAACTGTGGCTGGCACTGGCGGGAGCGGCACGTGATAACGCCCCTGCGCTGGAGATTAACCATCGTCCGCTGCAAACGCAGGGGGTAGAGAACCAAACCCTGGCGGTCTCTTTTGCGACGCTTTGTGTGGATGCCCGCAGCCAACACGATTACATTGCGCTTTCGCGCCTGTTCCACACCGTGATGCTGCTGGATGTCCCGGTAATGACGCCGTTGATGGAGAATGAAGCGCGGCGCTTCATTGCACTGGTGGATGAGTTTTACGAACGTCACGTCAAGCTGGTGGTGAGTGCAGAGGTTCCTTTATATGAGGTATATCAGGGCGAGCGGTTGAAATTTGAATTCCAGCGCTGCCTGTCGCGCCTGCAGGAGATGCAGAGCGAGGAATACCTGAAGCTGGAGCATATGCCGTAATCCATGTTTCCCTCTCCCGGTGGGAGAGGAGCCGGGGGTGAGAGCACCAGAGCGCACAACATCCACCCCCCGAAAAACCCGTTTTGAATCACATTTAGGGGTCGATCTTTGACCTCAACTTCTCTATAATCTTGCGACCCCACGTTACGAGAAGGTTTTTTTCCCGAAACTTTCTATGTGTCGGCATTAGCTATTCGAAGGGGTAGGTTTGCCGGACTTTGTCGTGTGAACCTCAACTGACTAAACGTTTGGGTGTTCACCAACGTGTAACTTATTATTTGGGTAAGCTTTTAATGAAAACTTTTACAGCTAAACCAGAAACCGTACAGCGCGACTGGTATGTTGTTGACGCGACCGGTAAAACTCTGGGCCGTCTGGCTTCCGAACTGGCTCGTCGCCTGCGCGGTAAGCATAAAGCGGAATATACTCCGCACGTTGATACCGGTGATTACATCATCGTTCTGAACGCAGAAAAAGTTGCTGTAACCGGCAACAAGCGCGAAGACAAAATGTATTACCACCACACCGGCCACATCGGTGGTATCAAAGAAGCGACCTTTGAAGAGATGATTGCTCGCCGTCCTGAGCGTGTGATTGAAATCGCGGTTAAAGGCATGCTGCCAAAGGGCCCACTGGGTCGTGCTATGTTCCGTAAACTGAAAGTTTATGCAGGCAACGAGCACAACCACGCGGCACAGCAACCGCAAGTTCTTGACATCTAATCGGGATTATAGGCAATGGCTGAAAATCAATACTACGGCACTGGTCGCCGCAAAAGCTCCGCCGCTCGCGTGTTTATCAAACCGGGCAACGGTAAAATCGTAATCAACCAGCGTTCTCTGGAACAATACTTCGGTCGCGAAACTGCCCGCATGGTAGTTCGCCAGCCGCTGGAACTGGTTGACATGGTAGAAAAACTGGATCTGTACATCACCGTTAAAGGTGGTGGTATCTCCGGTCAGGCAGGTGCGATCCGTCACGGTATCACCCGCGCTCTGATGGAGTACGACGAATCCCTGCGTTCTGAACTGCGTAAAGCTGGCTTCGTTACTCGTGACGCTCGTCAGGTTGAACGTAAGAAAGTGGGTCTGCGTAAAGCACGTCGTCGTCCACAGTTCTCCAAACGTTAATCTGCTTTCTGCTTACGCAGAACGATTGGCGAAAAACCCGCTTCGGCGGGTTTTTTTATGGATAATGCTTAGGTTATCCACAAAATCAATGCATATATCTCCTCTTTTTCCGTATTTCCAGAATCCCCTCACCACAAAGGTCATAAAATCTGGTAAACTATCATCCAATTTTCTGCCCAAATATCGGTGAATACTCGATTTTTGTTCGATTCTTGAACAATGTGTTTTCCCTGGGATGGGCGATACAACATCTGGCTGGCCCTGTTGGGGCTGGTAGCAGTAAAAATTCTGAATATACCTGGAGGTTTTCATGGCTGTCGCTGCCAACAAACGTTCGGTAATGACGCTGTTTTCTGGTCCTACTGACATTTATAGCCATCAGGTTCGTATCGTGCTGGCCGAGAAGGGTGTCAGTTTTGAGATCGAGCATGTGGAAAAGGATAACCCACCTCAGGATCTGATCGATCTCAACCCGAGCCAAAGCGTACCGACGCTGGTAGATCGTGAGCTGACCCTGTGGGAATCCCGCATCATTATGGAATATCTTGATGAGCGTTTCCCGCATCCGCCACTGATGCCTGTTTACCCGGTTGCGCGTGGTGAAAGCCGCCTGTACATGCAACGTATCGAGAAAGACTGGTACTCGCTGATGAACGTTATCGTCAACGGTTCCTCCTCTGAAGCGGATGCTGCACGTAAACAACTGCGTGAAGAGCTGCTGGCGATTGCGCCCGTGTTTGGTCAGAAGCCTTTCTTCCTGAGCGATGAGTTCAGCCTGGTGGATTGCTACCTGGCTCCTCTGCTGTGGCGTCTGCCAACGCTGGGCGTTGAGTTCAGCGGCCCGGGTGCGAAAGAGCTGAAAGGCTATATGACTCGCGTATTTGAACGCGACTCTTTCCTGGCATCTTTAACTGAACCGGAACGTGAAATGCGTCTCGGCCGAGGCTAATGACTGTGGAAATGTCACAACTTTCTCCACGCCGTCCGTATCTGCTGCGCGCCTTCTATGAATGGCTGCTGGATAACCAGCTCACGCCGCACCTGGTGGTGGATGTGACGTTGCCGGGCGTGCAGGTTCCAATGGAATACGCGCGTGACGGACAGATCGTGCTGAACATTGCGCCACGTGCGGTGGGTAACCTGGAGCTGGCAAATGACGAAGTGCGCTTTAATGCACGCTTTGGCGGCGTGCCACGCCAGGTTTCTGTCCCGCTGGCTGCTGTGCTGGCTATTTACGCACGTGAAAACGGCGCAGGTACCATGTTCGAGCCGGAAGCGGCATACGACGAGGATGTTGCCAGCCTGAATGACGACAGCGCTGAAGGTGAACCCGTGATGTCTGTCATTGATGGCAATAAGCCGGGAAGTGACGATGGCGATGATGGCGATGATACGCCTCCGTCGCCACCTCGTGGTGGACGCCCCGCGTTGCGAGTGGTGAAATAGATTACTTAAAAAGGCCCGAAAGGGCCTTTTTTATGGGTGGCATTCCAAAATCCCCCAAACGGCATAAACGTTGTAACAGAGGTAACATTGCTATTATTTAGATAAAACCATTTATTTGGTGAATGCATTTTGCTTTGTTTTATTCTGTTTTATTTTTTGTTTTGAAAATAACATTGATAAGTTTTCTATTCCGGTCATCTTTATAAATTCTGAAAATCGTTATTATGCTCTTATTTCTCAATAATAGATATTATTTCCCGATTATACTGGCAGCGGGCTCACCAAGGGATAATCATCATCCGTGAGCCAGGGGATATATGCAAACGAAACCACGGCTCGTGTAGACAGTTACGACGAGAGGGCAACTGGCATCAAACCGCTTGCCAGTGGCACCGGCAACGATCGGTTCGGTGTGAACCGTGAACTATAGCGGGTAACGTCAGCAGGCTAATATAGCTATTTTTTTACCGTAACCTATAACGCTTTCAGTATTCAATCCTCGTCGGTCTGATGAGCTATTAATTATCATTGCAAGGTGAATCATCATCCTGCAGTTAATATCAATGTTAATGGATGTAACATATGAATAAAATCTACAGTATTGTCTGGAGTGCCGTGCGGAATATGTACGTTGTTACTTCAGAGCTGGCGTGTGGCGACAGTAAACTTAAAACGCAGGCAGGCGTCAACAATATAAAAACCTCCCCGGATACACAACCTGAAGCACAGCCGGCGCTGAAAGCAAAACGCACTTTGCTGGCTCAGGCGCTGATCGCCGCGCTCGGTGTTTCCAGCCCGTTTGCCATGGCCGGGAATACGGAAGAGTATACCTCCGTGGGCGAGAACGCCATCACCAGCACCACCATTGACTACTCATCAAAGGATCACGGCAGCGCGCTGTATGTTTCGGGCCTCGGCGTTTCCGCCAGTAACGAAGAAGGGAGTGCTATTACCATTACAACACACGGTGGTGGTAATTACCTGCCGGATTCTGGTGGTCACGCAGTTTCACCCGCAATTGAAGTGAATAACGGTGCCCAGCTTACTCTTTACGACGCCACCGTGGAGGCTGACGGGGAATATACTTCAGCGCTCAACCTGGAAATGGGCGGTCAGGCAGAACTTCATGGTGGCGAAGTGTCTGGTAACGGCGACTATCTATTGATTGGGCTGCAGAATCAGTCAAAGCTGACGCTGGACAGCGTCGACGTGACAGCAACAGCAGGCACCTACTCCGGGTACATGCCCAACGCACAATCTATCTATGTGCAGGAGGGTAGTCACCTGATTATAGAGAACGGTAGCAACCTCCAGCTGGGGGCGAATCAGATAAGCGTGAGCCAGGGAGCCACTCTGGATATGTCCGGCAGCACAGTCACCACCGCTTCCGCAGCCACCGACAGTCCCACCATATTTGCTGGCGCGAGTACGGTCAATATTACCGATTCCAGCGTAACGAACGACTATGTCGCCGATCCCATGAACAGTGGCTATGGTTCGGCGATTCAGGCGTACAGCGGCTCGACGCTAACGCTTACGGGCACCACCGTAACATCTAACGGCATTGGCATTGTTGTTAAGGGATCAACGGCTAACATTACCGGTTCCGCCACGTCGAACATCACTGCCGATAATGATGCAATCCAGGTCACCGGGCAAAATAACACACTGAAAGTCCATGGTGCGACGGTCAACTCCAGTGCCGCCGCAGCGCTGCATGTTGTCAGCGGTGCCACCCTGACCAATAACGACGCCATCATAATAGACGGCAACAGTACGTTTACCGCGCCGACCGCCCTTCAACTGGACAGTGACGTGGCTATCAATGCTTCCGACTCTACATTTGATGGCAACATTGTCGCAGGCAAAACGGCATCCACCCTGGACTTCAACGGTTCCACGATAAAAAACGGCAGCGTCACGGCGTCGGGCAGTCGCCTCTCGCTTGATGACAGCAGTACGTGGACCATGGCTGACGACACCATCGCCGACACTCTCGGCTCGCTGGATAACGCTGGCACCATTACTATGGGTGGCAATACGCTGGCCATCACCAACGGTTTGACGTTGCAAAGCACCAGTGTGCTCAACATCGCCCAGACAGATGCCACCACTCCGCTGATCACCACCAAAGATGCCGCGCTTGACGGCACGCTGTATATCCATTCGACCCCGTCACCGCAGACCTACACCTCTGATACCGAACTGGGTGCGATGGCGATTATTATCGACGCGCAGAATGCGATTGTCGGTGATTTTGATAGCGTCACAATCGACGCCGCGGCAACCACGCCGGACTATCTCACCTACAGCACAGGTATCAACCCCACTGACAACACCCAATATACGCTGAACATGGGCCTGACATGGTATGCAGACGGTACGCATAGCGCCTCCGGGGCCTCCGGCAACTTCACGCTGGATGCGGGCGACACCTTTACGGTCACGGGGACGCTGGCTAACCAGACGGGTAACGCAAACTGGGACGGTAAAACCCTGACCAAAGAGGGCGACGGCGCGCTGACCCTCTCCGGCAATAACACCTACACCGGCGGCACGACAATCAATGGCGGTACGCTGACGGCAGCCAGCGCCAATGCGCTGGGGACGGGGGCGGTGGCAAACCACGCTACCCTGGTGCTGGGCGCGGGCGATACTGTCAATGTCACTGGCGGTATCACCACCTATACCGGTGCGACGACGACGCTGGCAGCGGGGACAACGCTGGATCTTGGCAGCAGCGCGTTCACACAGCAGGACGGTAGCACGCTCAATATCGACCTGGGTGCCAGCGCCAGCAGCCCGATCATCACCGCTGGCAGCGCTAACCTGGACGGCTCACTGAACATCACCGGCATTGGTAATGTCACTGACCCGCTGCAAAATAACCCGAATACGTTCACCCTGATTGATGCTAACAGCGCCATCAGCGGCGATTTCGATAACCTGACCATTGCCGGAATTGACGCAAAAGAGGTCGACTTCCTGACCGTGGATGGTCGCATCAATGCCAGCGACAGCTCGCAGTATCAGCTGGCGGCTTCCCTCTCCTGGTACGCCGATCGTGACGGTGCGGCCACCGATGCCAACGGTACCTTTACGTTAAGCAACCCGGACGGCAGCTTTAACGTCGCCGCCGACCTGGCAGACGTTGACAGCTCACTTGACCCCAGCAGCACCACCGGTTGGGATGGCAAAACGCTCACCAAAGAGGGCGGCGGAGAATTAATCCTCTCAGGCAATAACAGCTATAGCGGCGGTACCGACATCAACGACGGCACGCTGACGGCAGCCAGCGTCAATGCGTTGGGGACGGGCGAGGTGGCAAACCACGCCAGTCTGGTGCTGGACGCGGGCGATACGATCAACGCCACTGGCGGCATCACCACCGATACCGGTGCCACGACGACGCTGGCGGCGGGCACCTCGCTGGATCTTGGCAGCGGCACGCTGACACAGCAGAGCGGCAGTACGCTGGACGTCGAGCTTGGTAGCACATCGGCACAGCAGCCATTGATCATCGGTGATAGCGCCACACTGGATGGCACGCTACAGGTGGGTGGTGCTGGCATGAAGGACATCAGTTCCGATGCGCATCTGGAAACCATCACCCTGATGGATATGGACAACGCGATCGGCGGCGACTTTACCAGCCTGTCGATGGATCTTACGAACTCACCGGATTACCTGACCGTCAGTGGCATGATTAACCCTGACGATGATTCGCAATACCTGCTGACGCAAGCGTTAAGCTGGAATGCGACCACCACCTCGGCGACCCCGGCGCACGGCACTTTTACCCTGGATGCCGGCAAAACCTTTGAAGTGACCAGCGTACTGTCTGACCAGACGGGTAATGCAAACTGGGACGGCAAAACCCTGACCAAAGCAGGCAAGGGCACCCTCGTTCTGAGTGCGGAAAACACCTATAACGGCGATACCCATGTCAATGACGGCACGTTGTGGCTTACCGATACCGGCGTGATTGGTGCGACGAGCAGCACCCAGAACGTGAATGTTGCCTCCGGCGCGACGTTCGGTGGCACGGGCACGGTCAACGGTAACGTCAATAACAGTGGCAGCATCGCCATGAGCCAGAACGGTGAAACGGGGCACACCCTGACCATCAACGGCGACTACAGGAGTACCGGCGGTAGCCTGTACATGAACACCTATATGGGTGATGACAATTCTACGACGGACAAACTCGTGATTTCCGGCGATGTTTCCGGTACCACGGCGGTGACATTTACCCCCACCAATTCCGGTGACACGGGTATGGCGACCACTAACGGCATTGAAGTGATTGACGTTGGCGGTACCAGCGTTGGCGGCAGCGGCAATGACGCCAGTTTCCAGATGCAGGGGCGCGTGATGATGAGTGCGTATGAATACCGCCTGTACCAGCATGACGACGGTAACTGGTATCTGAACTCGACAACGTTAACACCGACCCCATCGGATGACGGTGGTGATGGTGGCGACGTCACGCCACAGTACCGTGCCGACATTGGTGCTTACCTTGGCAACCAGTGGATGGTGCGTAACCTGCAAATGCAGACGCTCTACGACCGCGAAGGCAGCCAGTACCACAACGAAGACGGTAGCGTCTGGATGCGCTTTAAGGCCGGTACCTCGGACTCGCAGGCGGCGGACGGTAATGTTGATATCAACAATAACTACTCCCAGTTCCAGCTTGGCGGTGACGTCCTGACCTGGCGCAACGGTGAGCAGAGCCTGGCCGTTGGGGGGATGGGCAGCTATGTCAACGCCGACACCGACAGCACCGGTAACAAAGGCGCGGACGGCAGCCAGTTCTCCGCTAAAGGCCATACCGATGGCTATAACCTGGGTGTTTATGCCACCTGGTTTGCGGATGCGAAAAATCATAGCGGGATGTATGTGGATAGCTGGTATCAGTACGGCTTCTACAACAACAGTGTTGATAACGACGGTATTGGTTCGGAGGATTACGACTCCAGCGCCAGTGCCATCTCGCTGGAAACCGGCTACCGCTACGATACCGCGCTACAAAACGGCAACACCGTCAGCCTGACGCCACAAGCACAGGCAACGTGGCAACATTACAGCGCCGACAGCCTCACTGACCACAGCGGTACGCGCATCGACGACCAGGACAGCAACAGCTGGAACACGCGCCTCGGCCTGCGTGTCGACGGTAAACTGCACAACAGTAAAGGGTCAGTCATTCAGCCATTTATGGAAGCCAACTGGTTGTACACCAGCGATGACACCAGCGTGTCGTTCAACGACATGAGCGTGGATCAGGATATTCCAGCTAACCGCGCTGAGCTGAAAGTGGGCATTAAAGCCAACCTGAACAGCCAGTGGAGCGTGACAGGGCAGGTGATGGGTCAGAAAGGGAATAATGACTACAGCGATCTAAACGGCAGTCTAAACGTGCGCTATAACTGGTAACGCAAGTCGTGTAATACAGGTCGCCGGTGGGACAGGCGGCCTGGCTATCCAGACTTTCGGACCATCCTGCCGTGACAGAGGCGATATGAAAAGCGGGGGAGTAGAACAGACTCCCCATCCCTGAATGTGGCTCCAGGACTGGGGAGTCAGAAAGGTATTACACTTCCAGGAAGTTCATAATCCCGTCAGCGGCCTTGCGGCCTTCGGCAATTGCCGTCACCACCAGGTCAGAACCGCGAACGATATCACCACCGGCGAAGATTTTCGGGTTGCTGGTCTGGAACGCGTTGTCGCTGCCTTCCGGCGCAATCACGCGGCCCTGAGAATCCAGCTCAACGCTGTGCTTCGCCAGCCACTCCATGCTGTGAGGGCGGAAGCCGAACGCCATGACAACGGCATCAGCCGGGATCACATGCTCGGAACCGGCAACGATCTCCGCACGACGACGGCCTTTCGCATCTGGCGCACCCATTTCTGTGCGCGCCATCTTCACGCCGCTCACTTTGCCGTTGGCATTCACTTCAATACCCAGCGGCTGGATGTTGAACTGGAACTCCACGCCCTCTTCACGCGCGTTTTTCACTTCGCGTTTAGAGCCCGGCATGTTCTCTTCGTCACGACGATAGGCACAGATGACGTGCGTTGCATTCTGACGAATGGAGGTACGCACGCAGTCCATCGCGGTATCACCGCCACCCAGCACCACCACGCGTTTGCCTTCCATGCTGACGTAAGGCTCATCGGCGGTTTCGCCGTAGCCCATAATCTGCTTGGTGTTAGCAATCAGGAACGGCAGAGCGTCGTAAACACCTGGCGCATCTTCGTTTTCCAGACCACCGCGCATGGACTGATAGGTCCCTACGCCCAGGAACACGGCGTCGTAGTCCTTCAGCAGATCGTCGAGCTGCACATCGCGGCCCACTTCCACATTCAGTTTGAACTCAATGCCCATACCGGTGAAGATTTCACGGCGGCGAGTCATAACCTCTTTTTCCAGCTTGAAGGCCGGGATACCGAAGGTCAGCAGACCGCCGATTTCCGGGTGACGGTCAAAGACCACCGCCTTCACGCCGTTACGGGTCAGAACGTCTGCACAGGCCAGACCTGCCGGGCCCGCACCGATGATCGCCACGCGTTTGTCGGTTTGCTTCACGCCGGTCATATCCGGACGCCAGCCCATCTCGAACGCTTTATCGTTGATATAGCGCTCGATGTTACCGATAGTCACCGCGCCAAACTCGTCGTTCAGCGTACAGGAACCTTCACACAGACGATCCTGAGGACACACACGGCCGCACACTTCCGGCAGGGTGTTGGTCTGGTGAGACAGCTCGGCGGCTTCAAAAATACGTCCTTCGTTGGCGAGTTTCAGCCAGTTCGGGATGTAGTTGTGCACCGGGCATTTCCATTCACAGTAAGGGTTACCGCAGGACAGGCAGCGGTCTGCCTGTGCTTTGGCCTGGCCTTCTGAAAACGGCTCGTAGATTTCCACAAATTCAATTTTACGGATCTTCAGCGGTTTCTTTGGCGGATCAACACGCTGCAGGTCGATAAACTGGTATACGTTCTGACTCATTGCTACCCCTTACTGCGCCTGCACACGCAGCTCTGCTGCGCTACGACTACGGTGACCCAACAGTGCTTTAACATCGCTGGACTTCGGTTTAACCAGCGCGAATTTCGCAGAGAACGCTGGCCAGTTCGCCAGGATCTCTTCGCCGCGCGAAGAACCGGTATGCTGCACGTGTTCGGTAATCAAACCGCGCAGGTGTTCTTCGTGGATGGCAAGCGATTCAACATCCAGCACTTCCACCAGTTCCGGGTTCACGCGTTTGCGGAACTCACCGTCTTCATCCAGGACGTAAGCAAAACCGCCTGTCATGCCTGCGCCGAAGTTCACGCCGGTTTTACCCATTACGCAAACAATCCCGCCCGTCATATATTCACAGCCGTTATCGCCAATGCCTTCCACTACGGTGATGGCACCGGAGTTACGCACTGCGAAACGCTCACCCGCACGACCCGCTGCAAACAGACGACCGCCAGTCGCACCGTACAGACAGGTGTTACCAATGATGCTCGCCTCGTGGCTGCGGAAGGCAGAACCCACCGGAGGACGCACCGCCAGCAAACCACCCGCCATGCCTTTACCGACGTAGTCGTTGGCATCGCCAGTCAGGTACAGCTCAACGCCACCGGCGTTCCACACGCCGAAGCTCTGACCCGCGGTACCGCTGAAGTGTGCGGTAATCGGATCGGCTGCCAGACCCTGGTCGCCGTGCGTTTGCGCGATGTAACCGGAGAGCGATGCGCCAACAGAACGGTCGGTGTTGCGGATATCAAACCAGAACGTTTTGCTCTGTTTCTCATCCACGTACGATTTCGCCTGCTGCAGCAACTGCGCGTTCAGCACGCCGTTGTCGAACGGCGGGTTGTTCTCGGTGCAGTAGACCGCTTTGCCAGCATGCGGCTGTGCGGTTTCCAGCAACTTAGACAGCTCCAGCTTCTGCTGTTTGGCGGTGAAGCCTTCCAGCTCTTTCAGCAGGTCAGTACGGCCAATCAGATCCACCAGGCGTTTCACGCCCAGCTGCGCCATCAGCTCACGGGTTTCACGGGCGATGAAGTCAAAGTAGTTCGTCACTTTGAACGGCAGGCCGTGATAGTGGTTCTTACGCAGCTTCTCGTCCTGGGTAGCAACACCGGTTGCGCAGTTGTTCAGGTGGCAAATACGCAGGTATTTACAGCCGAGCGCAACCATCGGGCCGGTACCGAAGCCAAAGCTTTCCGCACCCAGGATCGCCGCTTTGATGATGTCGAGGCCAGTTTTCAGGCCACCATCCACCTGCAGACGGATCTTGTGACGCAGGCCGTTAGCGACCAGCGCCTGCTGGGTTTCCACCAGCCCCAGCTCCCACGGACAGCCCGCGTATTTCACGGAGGAGAGTGGGCTTGCCCCGGTACCACCGTCGTAACCGGCGATGGTGATCAGGTCAGCGTAGGCTTTCGCCACGCCGGTTGCGATGGTGCCGACACCCGGTTCGGAAACCAGCTTCACGGAGATCATCGCTTTCGGGTTGACCTGTTTCAGGTCGAAAATCAGCTGCGCCAAATCCTCGATAGAGTAAATATCGTGGTGCGGCGGCGGGGAGATCAACGTCACGCCCGGTACCGAGTAGCGCAGTTTGGCGATGTACGGGGTCACTTTGTCACCCGGTAACTGACCGCCTTCGCCCGGTTTTGCACCCTGAGCGACTTTAATCTGAATCACGTCGGCGTTGACCAGGTACGCTGGCGTCACGCCAAAGCGACCGGATGCCACCTGCTTAATACGGGACACTTTATTGGTGCCGTAACGGGCAGGATCTTCACCGCCTTCGCCGGAGTTCGAGTTACCGCCGATGCTGTTCATGGCTTCGGCCAGCGCTTCGTGGGCTTCCGGGCTCAGCGCGCCGATAGACATCGCTGCGGTGTCGAAACGCTTGAACAGATCGGACGCAGGTTCAACGTCGTCGATACTGACCGCATCATCACCCGGGTTCAGTGCCAGCAGATCGCGCAGGGTGGCTGCCGGACGGTTGTTGACCAGTTCAGCATACTGCTGATAATCACTGTACTCACCGCTCTGAACAGCCTGTTGCAGCGTGCGCACCACGTCCGGGTTATAGGCGTGGTATTCGCCACCGTGAACGTATTTCAGCAGACCGCCCTGATCCAGCGGCTTACGTGCCAGCCAGGCGCGTTTCGACAGATTCACCAGATCCTGCTGGAAGTCAGCAAAACCGGCACCGCCGATGCGGCTGATCACGCCCTGGAAGCAGAGGTTAGCAACATCGTCGTGCAGACCGACCGCTTCAAACAGCTTCGAACAGCGGTAAGATGCAATTGTTGAGATGCCCATTTTGGACATGATCTTGTACAGACCTTTGTTGATGCCGTTACGGTAGTTCAGCATCACAGCACGGTACTCTTTTTCAATCGCGCGGGTGTCGACCAGACGAGCCAGCGTTTCGTAAGCCAGGTACGGATAGATCGCCGTTGCACCAAAGCCTAACAGCACGGCAAAGTGGTGCGGATCGCGGGCGCTTGCGGTTTCCACAATGATGTTGGCGTCGCAGCGCAGGCTCTTATCGACCAGACGCGTCTGAATCGCACCCACCGCCATTGGCGCAGGT
Organism: Enterobacter sp. LM3; assembly: GCF_046622475.1. Lineage (NCBI taxonomy): Bacteria > Pseudomonadati > Pseudomonadota > Gammaproteobacteria > Enterobacterales > Enterobacteriaceae > Enterobacter > Enterobacter sp. LM3. Next base: position 61,717 of record NZ_JBJURN010000021.1, read on the forward strand.
ACCGGGAGACGGTTTTTCGCGATATTACGGTCTGACAGCACCAGCAGAACGGTACCGTTACGCACCATCAGTTCAGCTTTGTCACACAGCGCACTCACCGTCTCTTCGAGAGTCGCTTCGGTCACGTCGAAAGTGATATCGAGCGTGTCAGCGCGGTAGTGCTCCTCTTTCATGGTGGTGAGCTGTTTGAAATCGGAGTACAGCAGGATCGGTGATTTAAAGGTCAGACGGTGTGCCTGGCCTTCCGCTTCACAGAAGACGTTCATCTCACGGCCAATGCTGGTCGCCAGCGACATCACGTGTGCTTCACGCAGCGGATCGATTGGCGGGTTGGTTACCTGCGCAAACTGCTGGCGGAAGTAGTCATAAATGATGCGAGGCTGGCTGGAGAGCACGGCAAACGGGGTGTCATCACCCATTGAGCCGACCGCTTCCTGGCCGTTTTCGCCGAGCACGCGGATAACCGAGTCCAGCTCTTCGGCGCTGTAGTTAAACTGTTTCTGGAAGCTCGCGAGGGTGTCATCGTCCATTTCGCGGCTGCCAACATCTTCATCCGACAAATCTTCGAACGGCACGAGGCGACGAACGTTTTTCTCCATCCACTCTTTGTACGGATGGCGGCTTTTCAGATCGTTATCGGTCTCAGCGGAGTGCAGAATGCGCCCGCCACGGGTGTCGATAACCATCAGTTCGCCAGGGCCGACGCGACCTTTTTCGACCACTTCGTCAGGCTGGTAATCCCAGATACCTACTTCGGAGGCACAGGTGATGAGCTTATCTTTGGTGATGACGTAGCGCGCCGGACGCAGACCGTTACGGTCCAGGTTACAGGCAGCAAAACGACCGTCGGACATCACGATGCCCGCCGGGCCGTCCCACGGCTCCATGTGCATAGAGTTAAAGTCAAAGAACGCGCGCAGCTCTGGATCCATATCCGGGTTGTTCTGCCAGGCTGGTGGCACAAGCAGACGCATGGCGCGAACGATATCCATACCGCCTGCCAGCAGCAGTTCCAGCATGTTATCCATTGAGCTGGAGTCAGAACCGGTTTCGTTGACGAACGGCGCTGCGTCGTGCAGGTCAGGGATCAGCGGTGTCTGGAACTTATAGGTACGGGCGCGTGCCCACTGGCGGTTACCGGTGATGGTGTTGATCTCGCCGTTGTGCGCCAGGTAGCGGAACGGCTGAGCCAGTGGCCAGCGTGGTACGGTGTTGGTGGAGAAGCGCTGGTGGAACAGGCAAATGGCCGATTCCAGACGCAGATCCGCCAGGTCCAGGTAGAAGCGCGGCAGGTCAGCCGGCATACACAGACCTTTATAGATGTTCACCAGGTTAGAGAGGCTACAAACGTAGAACTCTTTATCTTCCTGAAGACGCTTTTCAATGCGGCGGCGGGCGATAAACAGACGGCGTTCCATATCACGTGGACGCCAGCCCGCAGGCGCGTTGACGAAAATCTGTTCAATACGAGGCAGCGAGGAGAGGGCGATTTCACCGAGCACCCCTTCGTTGGTTGGCACATCGCGCCAGCCGACAATAGACAGGGTTTCACGTTGAAGTTCTTCTTCGACGATGCGGCGTGAGGCGGTAGCTTTTTCAGGATCCTGGTTCAGGAACAGCATACCGACAGCGTAGTTTTTGGCTAAACGCCAGCCGCGCTCTTCCGCAACGATACGGAAGAAACGATCGGGTTTTTGCAGCAGCAGACCGCAACCGTCGCCGGTCTTACCATCGGCAAGGATGGCTCCACGGTGCTGCATACGGGCCAGTGCGTGAATGGCGGTACGCACTACCTTGTGGCTAGGTTCGCCTTCTATGTGGGCGATCAGGCCGAAACCACAGTTATCCTTCTCAAGGGATTTATCGTACAACATATCAGTGAACCTCCCCAGGCTCGTCGGGCTTCCCACTGAACCGTGGCGCACAGGCACAGAAAGAGCATGGCGACGGGGTTTGCGCTTCATACGCGTACCTCGCATTCGCCCTCTTTTTCATCCTTTCGCGCAGGTAAACAAGTTTGAGGACTTGCTTCAGAGGGAATCTCAATTACTGCATAAATATGATGAGCAGGCCGCTCATCCAGAAAGCTTCCAGCGGATTTCCAACTTATCGGGAATTGGTACACAGGTCAAATGGCAATCTTATTTATACAAAAATGTGCTAAAGAGTGGTTATGTTGTTGTATTTAAATGGCATTTAACTATTTTTACAACAACTAAACGCCCCGGTAGGGCATCGTGGAGTGTGATCTGACTCACTATATGAAAGCGGTATTAGCAATGTACCGTGCTGAATAACATTTTTTTAGCAGAATAATAATCTGGTACTGGTCGCAAACCCGCATAAAGACACTGTTTTTCAGTGTTGACGCTGCAAATGAAAAAAACCATCAGAACATAAGGAAAAGTAATCACGCCTGGCGTGAATGAAATTGCAGTAATCCTGATTATTTATTCAGATAGATAAAGGCAGCCCAGGGCGATTGATCCAGGTCATCGCCGACAGAGGCTAAAAATGGCAGGCTTGTCCCCTTTCTTCGGGACGGTCTATCAGATTATGCAGTTACAGAAATTAGTCAATATGTTTGGTGGGGATCTTTTGCAGCGCTATGGGCAAAAGGTTCACAAGCTGACGCTGCACGGTGGTTTTAGCTGCCCGAACCGCGATGGCACTATCGGGCGCGGTGGCTGCACATTCTGTAACGTCGCCTCGTTTGCTGATGAAGCACAGCAGCACAATTCCATTGCGGAACAGCTTGCTCATCAGGCAAGCCGGGTGAACCGTGCAAAGCAGTATCTGGCCTATTTCCAGGCCTACACCAGCACCTGGGCGGAAGTTCAGGTGCTCCGCTCGATGTATCAGCAGGCCGTCAGCCAGGCCAGTATTGTTGGCTTGTGTGTCGGTACTCGTCCGGACTGTGTCCCGGACGCGGTGCTGGATCTGCTCAGCGAATACAAAGAGCAGGGGTATGAGATCTGGCTGGAGCTGGGCTTGCAAACGGCGCACGACAAAACCCTGCACCGTATCAACCGTGGACATGATTTCGCCTGTTACCAGCGCACCACGCGCCTGGCGCGCGAGCGCGGTCTGAAAGTTTGTTCGCATCTGATTGTGGGGTTGCCCGGCGAAGGGCAACAGCACGGTCTGGAGACGCTGGAAAAGGTGGTTGAGACTGGCGTGGACGGGATCAAACTGCATCCGCTGCATATTGTGAAGGGCAGCATTATGGCCAAAGCCTGGGAAGCCGGGCGGTTAAACGGTATTGAACTTGACGAGTATACGGTGACGGCGGGGGAGATGATTCGCCATACGCCACCGGAGATTATTTACCACCGCATTTCCGCCAGCGCCCGCCGCCCAACGCTTCTGGCACCGCTCTGGTGCGAGAACCGCTGGACGGGGATGGTGGAAATTGACCGCTATCTGCACGAGCACGGTGTGCAGGGCTCGGCACTTGGTCGCCCGTGGGTTCCCCGCTTAGCGGCGGCGACCGCCTAACAGGCTCCCCAGCATGCCGCGTACAATCTGATTGGTCACCTGCCGCGCCGCGCTTTTCGCCATTGTCTGCACGACGCCATCACGCTTACCGCCGCGCGGCCCGGTGCTGCCAAACAGGATATCTTTCAGCCCACCCAGAATGCCGTCATCCACGCCAGCGGACTGGCCTTTGGCGGCGGGAGCATCCTGTGATTCCGTGGCCGTCTGTACCCCTTTTTGCAGCATCTCGAATGCGGATTCTCGATCCACTTCATCTTCGTATTTACCGTAAACGGGCGAGTGGTTAATCAGCCCGTTGCGTTCGTCGTCAGTCACTGGCCCCATCCGTGAGCAGGGCGCAATCACCATCGCGCGTTCCACCACGGACGGACTGCCCTTCGCATCCAGGAAGGAAATCAGCGCTTCACCGGTGCCTAACGCCTGGATGGCGGCTTCGGTATCAAACGCTGGATTGGCGCGCATGGTTTGTGCGGCGGCCTTAACGGCTTTCTGATCTTTTGGCGTAAAGGCGCGCAGGGCGTGCTGCACGCGGTTACCGAGCTGCCCCAGCACGTTATCCGGGATATCCGACGGATTCTGCGAAACAAACCAGACGCCGACGCCTTTGGAGCGGATCAGGCGGATAACCTGTTCAATTTTATCCAGCAGCACCTGGGGTGCATCGTTAAACAGCAGATGCGCTTCGTCAAAGAAGAACACCAGCTTTGGCTTCTCAAGATCGCCCGCTTCTGGCAATTGTTCGTAGAGCTCAGAGAGCATCCATAGCAGGCTTGCCGCATAGAGTTTTGGCATCTGGTAGAGCTTCTCTGAGCTCAGAATATTGATGATGCCTTTGCCGTTGCTGTCGGTACGCATCCAGTCTTTGATATCCAGCATCGGTTCACCGAAGAAATGTTCGGCACCTTGTTGCTCCAGCGTCAGTAAACCACGCTGGATAGCCCCCACTGAGGCGCTGCTGATATTGCCGTACTGGTTCTGGAAGGATTTGGCGTTGTCGCCGATGTATTGCGTAATGGCACGCAGATCTTTGAAATCGAGCAGCAGCAGTCCCTGGTCGTCGGCAATGCGGAAGATAATATTCAGCACACCCGACTGCACATCGTTGAGGTTGAGGAGACGAGCCAGCAACAGAGGGCCAAGGTCGGAGACAGTGGCACGCACCGGGTGGCCTTTTTCACCAAAGATATCCCATACTACCACCGGATTGTTATGTGGCGTCCAGTCCGTGATGCCAATGTTTTTCAGGCGCTCAAGCAGTTTTTCCGACGCAGTGCCTTCCTGAGCCACCCCGGTTAAATCGCCTTTTACATCGGCCATAAAAACCGGCACGCCAATCTCTGAAAGCGACTCAGCCAGCTGCTGTAGGGTGACGGTTTTCCCCGTCCCGGTGGCTCCGGTGATCAGGCCGTGGCGGTTTGCCATCGCCGGCAGTAAAAACAGCTCTTTTTCCAGCGTCCGGGCAATTAACAATGGTGTACTCATCATACGCGTCCTCTCTTAGTCCTGGGTGGAGTATAGGCAACCTGACGGCATTTTGGCTCAGTAAATTCCTGAGTTTGCGGCGTATTGCCCAGCGCGGACTATGCTTTTGCATACGGTTCACAACATCCAGGGAAACTATGTCCAGATTCTTTTTTAACGACCGCAAACAACTGGTCAACGATGCCATTGAAGGCATTCTGATTTCTGCCCCGCACGGGAATCTTGTCAAACTCGATATCGATCCGGCCATTCGTGTGGTGGCACGCAGCGACTGGGATAAAAGCCGTGTGGCGGTGATCTCCGGCGGTGGTTCCGGCCACGAACCAGCGCACGCCGGGTTTGTCGGTAAGGGGATGCTGACGGCGGCGGTGTGTGGCGATCTGTTCGCCTCGCCGAGTGTTGATGCCGTGCTCAATGCCATTGTGGCGGTAACGGGCGACCGTGGCTGTCTGCTGATTGTGAAAAACTACACCGGCGACCGGCTTAACTTTGGCCTGGCCGCTGAAAAGGCGAAACGTTACGGCCTGAAGGTGGAGATGGTGATTGTGGCGGACGACATTGCCCTGCCGGATAACAAGCAGCCGCGCGGTATTGCCGGTACGGCGCTGGTGCATAAGATTGCAGGTTACGCGGCGGAGCACGGGAAATCGCTGAGTGAAGTACGGGACATTGCGCAACAGGCTTGCGATAACCTCTGGAGTCTGGGGGTTGCGATGCAAACCTGCAACCTGCCAGGCAGTGATGATGAGGAAGGACGCATCAGACAAGGTCACGTGGAGCTGGGGCTGGGTATTCACGGTGAGCCAGGGGCTTCCGTCGTAGATACGCAAAACAGCAGAGCCATTATCGACACGCTGGTGACACCACTTAAAGCACAGGCTGGTGAGGGGCGCTTTGCGGTGCTGATTAACAACCTCGGCGGCGTGTCGGCGCTTGAAATGGCGCTACTGACCAAAGAGCTGGCACATTCGGCACTGAAGGACACTATTGCGTATCTGATTGGCCCGGCACCGCTGGTCAGTGCGCTGGATATGAAGGGCTTTTCGCTGACGCTACTGAAGCTCAACGATCTGTTTGAAAAAGCGATCGCTGAGGAGGTGGAAACGCTGGGCTGGCAGAAACCCGTCGCTTTTGCGCCTTTGCGCACGATCCCGCACAGCGCGATCCACGATCGCGTGGAATATACCCCGTCGACCAATCAGCAGGTGGGCGAGTATGTGTTTTTGGTAACAAACACGTTGATTAAGCTGGAAAACCGACTCAATGCGCTGGATGCCAAAGTGGGTGATGGCGATACGGGTTCGACCTTTGCGCAAGGGGCACGGGATATTGCGCAGCGTCTGGAAGAGAACGCGCTTCCGCTTAATGACGTGTCGACGCTGCTGTTACTGGTAGGTGAACGGCTGGCAACGGTGATGGGGGGATCGAGTGGCGTATTAATGTCGATCTTCTTCACGGCGGCAGGACAAAAGCGGCATGACGGGCAGTCGTTGCCGCAGGCATTGCTGAGCGGGCTTGCGCAGGTGAAGCAGTATGGTGGGGCGGATCTCGGCGATCGCACCTTGATCGACGCGCTGCAACCGGCGCTGGAGGCACTGCAAAAGGGCGATCTTCAGGCGGCGGCGCGGGCCGCACAGCAGGGCGCGGATGCAACGGCGAAAATGGTGAAAGCTGGCGCGGGACGTTCGTCGTATGTGAACAAAGATAATCTGGACGGTGTGATGGATCCGGGGGCGGTTGCGGTTGCAGAGGTGTTTAAGGCAATGGCAGAAGCAAAACGGTAACACGCGTTACAGGTTTTAGTGCTTGCACCCTCTCCCTGTGGGCTGAGGGTTCCCCACAAATTACAGGTTGGCACAGAATACCCCCTCTCCCTTGAGGGAGAGGGCTGGGGTGAGGGGGAACATAAAGCAGTAGTGGTTATTCCGTTCACTTTATGTTGATTGCTGCTCTGTAACGACGATACAGGTGAACGTGCCAGGGCGGTTCACCGCCACCGCCCTGGCAACCCGGGCTCCCGGCAGGAAAATCGCCGCTGCGCGGTACCCTCAGCTTATTCCTTCAGGCTTCGGGTCGGGCATGAAGTGGTCTACTTAATTTGGACACGACCTGAGGTTCTTTGTCTTTCCATCTCGGCAGGTGTTAACCCTCCGTTGT
>NZ_JBJURN010000022.1:0-23910 GCF_046622475.1 Enterobacter sp. LM3
AAGCGTTGTTCAAAATTGCTCCCGGCAATTTTGTCCTGTCTCGTTTCGCCTCTGGCCGCCATCCCTGGCGTCCAGCCTTTGTCATCCGGTCTCTGGTTCGCCGATTTCAGCGGGGACTCAACATCCGTGCCACATTCAGGCGATGAAGAAGGTTAAGGGGGCGCGATAGCCCCCTTAACACGTTCACCGCAGCGGATTATGCAGGTAGCAGGAATGTCTGAGTGAACGGAACGATACCACTGAAATAATAAAGTGCCCTGGTGTCGCTTAACTGTCTGGCATTACAACCGAGGTTGCCGTTTTTACTGTTTGCGGCCATCTCCTGATGGGAGAGGCCTCACTAATTTACATCACGACGCCAACGACAACTCACGCTTCCCCGCGTTTTGCAGCAGCCACTGTGCAACGCGAGACTGTTGTTCGGCATCCAGCCACATCCCTTCTTTGGTACGACGCCAGATGGCATCATCCAGGCGGCGAACCCATTCATGTTCGACCAGATAACGCAGCTCGGCTTCATACAGCTCGTGGCCAAAATGTTCGCCCAGGTCGGCAATCTCTTTCGCTTCCCCGAGGATCCATTCGGTATTGCTGCCGTAGGTGCGGGCGTAATGGCGCGCCATTGATTCAGTAATGAAGGGGTAGCGACGACGCAGTTTCGCGGCATAATCATCGCGGTTGCCACCGATATCACCACCAGGCAGTACCGCGCCTTTCGTCCATGCCGGGCCAATACCTTTGTAGTACGGCACCAGTTTTTCCAGCGCGTGTTCGGCCAGTTTACGGTAAGTGGTGAGTTTGCCACCAAACACCGACAGCAGTGGTGCCTGACCGTCTACGTCATGAATATCGAGCGTATAGTCGCGGGTGATAGCCTGCGGTGAGTCAGATTCGTCATCACACAGCGGACGCACACCGGAATAAGTCCAGACCACATCATTACGTGCCAGCTGTTTCTTAAAGTGCGCGTTATACACTTTCAGCAGGTAGTTCACTTCGCTCTCGTCAATCTCGACGTTTTTCGGGTCGCCTTTGTACTCCACGTCGGTGGTGCCGATGATGGAAAACTCGTCCATCCACGGGATCACAAACACAATGCGCTTATCTTCGTTCTGCAGAATGTAGGCCTGTTTCTGGGTATGCACGCGAGGCACAACAATGTGGCTGCCTTTGATCAGACGGATACCATAAGGTGAAGGCAGGTGCATTCCCTCGTCAAAGAACTGTTTCACCCACGGACCGGTGGCGTTCACCAGGCCGCGCGCTTTCCAGCTGAACTTCTCGCCAGTGTCCACGTCTTCCGCTTCGACAATCCACAAGCCGTTTTCACGACGGGCAGCGGTGGCGCGGGTACGGGTTTTCACTTCGCCACCTTTCCTCTCTACCATCTGCGCATTGGCCAGGACCAGGCGCGCATCGTCCACCCAGCAGTCGGAATATTCGAATCCGCGCACGATTTCAGGCTTAAGTACCGATTCTGAGCCAAAACGCAAACCATTCGAACCTGGCAGGCTGGTACGTTTACCCAGGTGATCGTACATAAACAGACCAATTCGGATCATCCATGCCGGACGCAGGTGTGGACGGTGTGGCAGGCGGAAGCGCATTGGGATCGCCAGGTGCGGAGCCATCTTCAGCAGCACTTCACGTTCGGCCAGTGCTTCACTGACCAGGCGGAATTCGTAGTGTTCCAGGTAGCGCAGGCCACCATGGATCAGTTTTGAGCTGGCGGACGATGTCGCACAGGCGAGATCGTTAGCTTCCAGCATCAGTACGGATAATCCGCGTCCTGCGGCATCGACCGCAATCCCGGCACCGTTGATGCCACCGCCTATCACAATCAGATCTTTGGTTTCCATGTCACCCTCACGCACTTTCGTTAAAGCTCAAAAATGTTCGATATCGCTCATAATAGCAAAGGAACGCGCTTTTGGTAACATCAAAAAAACAATTTAGAGTGATATGGATAACATAATGGCGTTTACCTGCCGCCAGGACGTACACTACGGGGTAAAATAGTGCCGTTGACCAATGTAAAGAGAACACCATGGATCACTTTGAATGTATTAACGTAGAAGAAGCCCATCAGAAGATGCACCAGGGAACGGCGGTGCTGGTGGATATCCGTGATCCGCAGAGTTTTGCGATGGGCCACACGCCGGGCGCGTTCCACCTCACCAACGACACGCTGGGTGCGTTTATGCGTGATAACGACTTCGACACGCCGGTAATGGTGATGTGCTACCACGGCAACAGCAGTAAAGGGGCGGCGCAGTATCTGCTCCAGCAGGGCTACGACGCGGTGTACAGTGTCGATGGTGGTTTCGATGCCTGGCATCGTCATTTCCCGGCAGAAGTTGAGCACGCGTTTGGCGGCTAAAACCATTCGCTCTATACTGTTCCCCTTTGTGTGGAAATAAGCGACCGCTGCTCATGTTGATGATCACCTCTTTTACCAACCCGCGCGTCGCCCAGGCGTTTGTCGATTATATGGCGACGCAGGGCGTCATCCTGACCATTCAACAACATACTCAGACCGACGTCTGGCTGGCGGACGAGAGTCAGGCCGCACGAGTGAATGCAGAGCTGGCGCGTTTCCTGGAGAACCCTGGCGATCCGCGCTATCTGGCGGCAAGCTGGCAGTCCGGCCAGACCGGCAGCGGGTTGCACTACCGTCGTTTTCCTTTCCTTGCCACCATTCGCGAGCGCGCAGGCCCGTTTACGCTGCTACTGATGGCCGCCTGCATTATCGTCTTCATTATTATGAATGTGGCGGGCGACCAGAGCGTGATGATCGCCCTGGCGTGGCCGTATGATCCCTCGCTGGAATTTGATGTCTGGCGCTATTTTACCCATGCGCTGATGCACTTCTCGGTGATGCATATTCTCTTCAACCTGCTGTGGTGGTGGTATCTCGGCGGTGCCGTGGAGAAACGTCTGGGCAGTGGCAAACTGATTGTTATTACAATTATCAGTGCCTTGTTAAGCGGCTATGTGCAGCACAAATTCAGCGGCCCGTGGTTTGGCGGTTTATCTGGTGTGGTATATGCCCTGATGGGCTACGTCTGGCTCAGAGGCGAGCGCGATCCTGCCAGCGGTATCTATTTGCAACGCGGGTTGATAACCTTTGCATTAATATGGTTAATTGCCGGATGGTTTGATTTGTTTGGCATGTCTATCGCCAACGGTGCGCACGTTACCGGGCTGGCCGTCGGGCTGGCGATGGCCTTTGCCGATACGCTTCATGCGCGAAAACGAACATAATTTCCAGGGATATTTGATGAAACAAACACAACGTCATGACGCCATTATCGAACTGGTAAAAAAGCAGGGATACGTCAGTACCGAAGAGCTGGTGGAACAGTTTGCCGTCAGCCCACAAACCATCCGTCGTGACCTGAACGACCTGGCCGATCAAAACCGTATTCTGCGCCACCACGGCGGCGCGGCGCTGCCGTCCAGCTCGGTTAACACCTCCTGGCATGACCGCAAAGCAACGCAAACGGCAGAGAAGGAGCGCATTGCCCGTAAAGTGGCAAGCCAGATCCCGAACGGTGCGACGCTGTTTATTGATATCGGCACCACGCCGGAAGCAGTCGCCCATGCGCTGCTGGAACACGAGAACCTGCGCGTGGTCACCAACAACCTGAACGTGGCGAATACCCTGATGCAGAAAGATGATTTCCGCATCATCCTCGCGGGCGGCGAATTGCGCAGCCGTGACGGCGGTATTATTGGTGAAGCGACGCTCGATTTTATCTCTCAGTTCCGCCTCGATTTCGGCATCCTGGGGATCAGCGGTATCGACAGCGACGGCTCGTTGCTGGAGTTTGATTATCACGAAGTGCGCACCAAGCGGGCCATTATTGAAAACTCACGTCATGTCATGCTGGTGGTGGATCACTCCAAGTTTGGTCGTAACGCGATGGTGAATATGGGCAGTATCAGTATGGTCGATGCGGTCTATACCGACGTGATGCCGCCAGCAGGTGTGATGCAGGTGATTAAGGATAATAATCTGCAGTTAGAGTTGTGTTGAAAAGCCTTTCTCCCTCTCCCTGTGGGAGAGGGCCGGGGTGAGGGCATCAGGCCGAACAGACCTTAAACCCCGTACCCCATCATCTTCAGCAATTGCTGCGCATGTTGTACGGCATCCTGACGATGTGCCACACCCAACTTCTGGTACAAATTGCGGATATGCGTTTTGATGGTGGTTGCCGCCACCGCCAGCTCACCGGCAATCTGCTCATTGCTGTAGCCTGAATAGATCAGCCCCAGAACCTGCCATTCACGCTGGGTGAGTGGGCTGGTGCGGATAAGTTCCGGCACTTCAGGGTGATTCAGCAGGCGTTCAACAAAGTTCTCATCAAAGTGCGCAAACTTGTGGCGATGATGCTGGTTAATTTCACGCAGAATACGCTGTGCGCGATGCTGATCCAGCTCTGGCAGCGTATTGAGCTGAATAAGCTGACGCAGTTGTTGCGCCATCACTTCGCCTTCAATCACAAAGTGGCTGATAAACCCGGTGCGGTTAGCCAGCTGCAATGCTTCCAGCAACACTCGCTGGGCATCATTTTTACGCCCAGCCTGCCAGTAGAGCTGATTAAGCAACAGCAGGTTACGGTTTAGATCGCTCATCAGACGCAGGCTGCGGGCATTTTCATTCAGCTCTTCCAGCACAATCTCGGCTGGTTCAAAATCACCAAGCAGGATCTGCACGCGGGCAATGTTCCGCCACTGGCTTTGCAGGAAGTGGTTGTTAGCGAATGCCGGTTTAGGCGTCTGGCGTAGCCAGTTGGCGGCAGATTTTTTGTCGCCGGTCATTTGCCAGTAAATGACCCGTACCTTATCGGCGTTCGAAACCCAGTCGCAATGGTACTGGCCGTTACCGAGCAGGTTTTCCAGGCGGTTAAGGTGGTTGCGGGCGTTATCCAAATCCCCGCGTGCCAGCGAGCACTGCACCAACAGCGCGAGACATTGTAACTGCTGCTGTGGCTGGAAACCTGAGAGCACGTCAACACCCTGGCGGGCGCAGCTTTCTGCCTCATCCAGACGCGACCACGCCCACAGCAGCTGAGCGCGAATACGTAACAGGAACTCGTGCATTGGCAGCTGTTCCAGATGTTGTTCACGAACGAGCTGGAATGCTTTTTCCTGATTTTCCCAGGCGGCTTGCAGGAACCCCTGAGCAAATAAAATTTCACTTTGCTGGATCAGGCTCCATAACGCGTAGTGCCAGACATCATGGCGACGTGCCATCTGTTCGGTTTGTTGCATCAGCGACAGGGAACGCGTCAGGTCACCTTTGCAGTGCAGGACTTCACCGTGTACTGAGGTGGCAACGATGCGGCTGTAGAAGTTTGCCAGCGGCAGCTCATCAAGAGCAACCATCGCCAGGCGCTCCGCCTCTTCCGGGTCACCCGCGTTAATTGCCACCTGTGCGCGCAGCGCGTTAAATTCACCGTGCAGCGTGATATCCATTTCACTTTCCATCTCCTGCTCGGCGCGTGCCAGCAGGGTATTCACTTCGCTGTAGCGATGCTGGCTTTGCATCAGCCAGGCCTGCAGGAGCACAAGACGTGGGTTCTCCAGCAGGCTTTCCCACGGCAGGGCTTTTAATGACTCTTCAAGCAGCGTCAGTTCGCTGTGGTTAAATAAGCCCCATGCATGGTTGAGCAGGATATCGCGTAGCATGCTGGCATCACCGGCAGCCAGCGCGTGGTGGATTGCCTCGCTCGGGAAACCTTGCGCCATCCAGCTTTCGGCGGCAGCGCGGTGGATCTCCGGCAACTCGACGGCAAGCTCCCACTGACAACGCTGGCGCAGGAAGCTGCCAAACAGCGGGTGATAGCTAAACCATTCGCCAGGATCGTCCATGCGCGTCAGGAACAGGCCCTGACGTTCAATCTCTTCGAGCTGGAGCTGGCCGTTCTCGCTGCCGGTCACGCGCACAATCAGCGCGTCGTTCATGGAACGCAGCAGGGAACTTTTTAGCAGGAAATTACGGGTAGAAGGATCGACGCTGTCCAGTACCTCATCCACCAGATAATCGGACAGATGGCTGGCGTTAATACCCGCCAGGCGACGCGCAGACTGATGCGTCGGGCTTTTGTTTTGCCGGGCAGACAGGGCAATCAGCTGCAGCGCTGTGGCCCAGCCTGCAACATCATCGCACAGGCGGCTGCTTTCGGAGGCCTCAATGGGTGAGGTCAGACGGCAGTCAAAGAACTGTTTGGCTTCCTGGTGGGTAAAGGCCAACTGCTGGCTACCCACTTCCAGTAGCTGATCGCGTACGCGCAGGTTGGCAATACCCAGCTGCGGCAGGTTACGCGACAGTACGACCAGGGTCAGGTTTTCCGGCTGATGGCGCAGGAAGAAACGCATCGACTCGTGGATAACCGGGTTGGTGATCAGATGATAATCATCAATCACCACATACAGCGGACGATGCCATTCGGCCAGTTCAATAAACAGCTGTGAAAAAAGCGAGGACAGACTGGCGTACTGGCGCTTTTGCACCATTACCTCACTGGTCGTGCAGTGTCCATTGGTTGCCTGTTGAATGGCGGCAACCAGATAGCTGGCAAAACGCTCTTGCTGGTTATCGCCCTCGTCGAGGGAGTACCAGCCAAGATCGCTCTTACCTGCGGCCCATTGCGAAATGAGCGTTGTTTTTCCATAACCTGCAGGGCTCGTAACCAGCGCCAGTCGGAAATTATGCGCGCCGGAAAGTTTAGCCAACAGACGTTCGCGGACCACTGTATGGTCAAGACGAACCGGGCGACTTAATTTTGACGGAATCAACATAGTTTTCACTTCACTGTGGGGAACGAGGGAATCTATTTTTTTTGCGCTTCGTAATTAATAGCTATAAGGTCGGCCAGAAAGAGAACTATTGCAAGTTATGTCTGGGTTTTGTGGCTGTGAATTTGCACTCTGTCACAAAACATTCCACCTGGAACCGGAACTTTTTAGAATGGCCCGAATGCCGCGTGGATGCTGGATTACGTACATTCAGTGCGGGTACGCTGAAACTGGTTTCATAAAGGTATAATGACGCCAAAGTTAATAAAGTTTCGGTAAAGTTGAGAGGGATTAATAGTGTTCTGAGAGAGGCCCCAATGGCAGAAATATTATTCTGCGTAAGTAATCATTTCCACGCGTATTAATTTTTTACGAAACCGCATTTCATTTTTTTGACACTCTCCCCGGTTATCTTTTTCCCTTCGGGGCACACTCAAACTATGCTCTCAGAGTGGCCTTGATCACACTTTTATGCTCATCCCCGCTACTCCTCCCTGCCTAATCCCCCGCAGGAGGAGGAAGTGGCGAAGTGAGCCAGGCACACTAGCGCCAACATGTGTTTTCTCTCTACAGGATGCCGATTCCCTATGTCACAGCCTACCTTCAACAAAGCTCAATTTCAGGCTGCCCTGACGCGTCAGTGGCAGCGTTTTGGTCTTCATGCTGCAAACGAGATGACGCCTCACCAGTGGTGGCAGGCGGTGAGCGGTGCGCTCGCAGAGCAGCTGGATGCTCAACCGGTAGCAAAGCCTGTTAAAGGCCAGCGCCATGTGAACTATATTTCGATGGAATTCCTGATTGGCCGTCTGACCGGCAACAACCTGCTGAACCTCGGCTGGTATCAGGACGTGGGCGACGTGTTGAAAGAGCACGACGTGAACCTGACAGACCTGCTGGAAGAAGAGATTGACCCGGCACTGGGTAACGGTGGTTTGGGGCGTCTGGCGGCCTGTTTCCTTGATTCAATGGCAACGGTAGGTCAGTCGGCAATTGGCTATGGCCTGAACTACCAGTACGGTCTGTTCCGCCAGTCGTTTGCTGAAGGTCATCAGATGGAAGCACCGGATGACTGGCACCGCAATACGTACCCGTGGTTCCGCCACAATGCGCAGCTTGATGTGCAGGTGGGCATTGGCGGTAAGGTATCAAAACAAGGGGTCTGGGAACCTGCCTTTACGCTTACCGGTGAAGCCTGGGATCTGCCGGTGCTGGGCTACCGTAACAGTGTGGCACAACCTCTGCGCCTGTGGCAGGCGAAGCATGCTCATCCGTTTAACCTGACCAAATTCAACGACGGTGATTTCCTGCGTGCTGAGCAACAGGGTATCGACGCTGAGAAACTGACGAAAGTGCTCTACCCGAATGACAACCATCTGGCGGGCAAGAAACTGCGTCTGATGCAGCAATACTTCCAGTGTGCCTGTTCCGTAGCGGATATTCTGCGTCGTCATCACCTGGCAGGTCGCAAGCTGGCACAGCTGCCAGACTTTGAAGTGATTCAGCTTAACGACACCCACCCGACCATTGCGATCCCTGAACTGCTGCGTGTGCTGATTGATGAACATCAACTGAGCTGGGATGACGCCTGGGCAATCACCAGCCGTACGTTTGCCTACACCAACCATACGCTGATGCCAGAGGCGCTGGAGTGCTGGGATGAGAAGCTGGTGAAGGCGCTGCTGCCGCGCCACATGCAGTTAATCAATGAGATTAACGACCGCTTTAAAGTGCTGGTGAAAAAGACCTGGCCGGGTAATAAAGAGGTGTGGGCGAAGCTGGCTGTGGTTCACGACAAACAGGTGCGCATGGCGAACATGTGTGTGGTGAGCGGTTTTGCGGTCAACGGTGTGGCGGCGCTGCACTCGGATCTGGTGGTGAAAGATCTGTTCCCGGAATACCACCACCTGTGGCCGACCAAATTCCACAACGTGACCAACGGTATCACGCCACGTCGCTGGATCAAGCAGTGCAACCCGCTGCTGGCCGACCTGCTGGATAAAACCCTGAAGAAAGAGTGGGCCAACGATCTGGATCAGCTCATCAATCTGGAAAAATACGCCGACGACGCGAAATTCCGTGAACAGTACCGCGCCATCAAGCTGGAGAACAAAGTGCGTCTGGCGGCGTTTGTAAAAGCGCGTACCGGGATTGAGATCAACCCACAGGCCATTTTCGACATCCAGATTAAACGTCTGCATGAGTACAAACGCCAGCACCTGAACCTGCTGCACATTCTGGCGCTGTATAAAGAGATCCGCGAGAACCCGAAAGCTAACCGCGTTCCACGCGTGTTCCTGTTCGGTGCAAAAGCGGCACCGGGTTACTACCTGGCGAAAAACATTATCCTCGCCATCAACAAAGTGGCAGAAGCGATCAACAACGATCCGAAAGTGGGCGACAAGCTGAAGGTGGTGTTCCTGCCGGATTACTGTGTCTCCGCAGCAGAGATGTTGATCCCGGCGGCGGATATCTCCGAGCAGATCTCCACGGCGGGTAAAGAAGCCTCCGGTACCGGCAACATGAAGCTGGCGCTGAACGGCGCGCTCACCGTCGGTACGCTTGACGGTGCGAACGTTGAAATTGCTGAGAAGGTCGGGGAAGAGAACATCTTTATCTTCGGACATACCGTTGAAGAAGTGAAAGCCATCAAGGCCAAAGGTTACGACCCGGTGAAATGGCGTAAGAAGGACAAAGTGCTTGATGCTGTCCTGAAAGAACTGGAAAGCGGTAAATACAGCGATGGCGACAAGCACACGTTTGACCAGATGCTGCACAGCATGAACAAACACGGCGGCGACCCGTATCTGGTGATGGCGGACTTCGCGGCGTACGTGGAAGCACAAAAACAGGTCGACGTGCTGTATCGCGACCAGGAAGCCTGGACCCGGGCGTGCATCCTGAACACTGCCCGCTGCGGTATGTTCAGCTCTGACCGCTCAATCCGTGATTATCAGGCTCGTATCTGGCAGGCAAAACGCTAAGGAAGCGCGATGGAGAGTAAACGTCTGGATAGTGCCGCGCAGGCGGCGGGGATCAGCCTCAGTTACATTAATGCTCACGGCAAACCACAGTCTATTGGCGCTGACACCAAAAGACGTTTGCTGGATGCCATGCACAAAGCCGACGCGAAAGCGTCGGTTGCTCCGGTACCGAACGTGAAGGTCTTTACTGCGGGCAAAAAGATGCCGCTGACGGTGGAGGGGCGAGGCGAGTTTAGCTGGCTTCTCACCACTGAAGAGGGTCATCAGCACAAAGGCCATGCCACTGGAGGCAAGGCTCTTAACCTTCCGGCAAAACTGCCGGAGGGCTACCACACATTAACGCTCACCCAGGACGACCAGCGTTTTCACTGCCGGCTGATTGTTGCGCCAAAACGCTGCTATGAGCCACAGGCATTGCTCGAAGGCAAAAAGTTGTGGGGTGCATGCGTGCAGCTCTACACGCTGCGCTCCGACAGCAACTGGGGCATCGGTGATTTTGGCGACCTGAAAAAGATGCTGACGGACGTCGGCGAACGCGGCGGTGCGTTTATCGGCCTCAACCCGATCCACGCGCTCTATCCGGCGAACCCGGAAAGTGCCAGCCCGTATAGCCCGTCATCTCGCCGCTGGCTGAACGTGATTTATATCGACGTTAACGCGTTAGAGGATTTCAAAAACAGCAAAGAGGCGCAGTCGTGGTGGAAACTCGCGACGACGCAGCACATGCTGAAAGAGGCCCGCGATGCGGAGTGGGTCGATTACTCTACCGTCACCTCCCTGAAGATGGCCGCGCTGCGTCTGGCGTGGAAAGGCTTTGCGAAGCGTGATGATGAACAAATGGCGGCTTTCCGTCAGTTTGTGACGCAGGAAGGTGAGAGCCTTTACTGGCAGGCGGCGTTCGATGCGCTGCATGCATATCAGGTGAAAGAGGATGAAATGCGCTGGGGCTGGCCGGTATGGCCGCAGGCATATCAATCCGTAGACACCCCTGAAGTGAAAGCATTTTGTCAAAAGCATGCCGATGAGGTGGACTTCTACCTGTGGCTGCAATGGCTGGCGTACAGCCAGTTTGCGGCCTGCTGGCAGGTGAGCCAGGGTTATAAAATGCCGATCGGCCTGTATCGTGACCTGGCCGTCGGTGTGGCAGAAGGGGGGGCGGAAACCTGGTGTGATCGCGAGCTTTACTGCCTGAAAGCCTCTGTTGGTGCACCGCCGGATATTCTTGGCCCGCTCGGTCAGAACTGGGGCTTACCGCCGATGGATCCACACGTGATGGCGGCGCGCGCATACGAGCCGTTTATCGACCTGTTGCGCGCCAACATGCAAAACTGCGGGGCGCTGCGTATTGACCACGTGATGTCCGTGCTGCGCCTGTGGTGGATCCCTTATGGTGAAACGGCGGATCACGGGGCTTACGTGCAGTATCCGGTTGACGATCTGCTGTCGATCCTGGCGCTGGAAAGTAAACGCCATCAGTGCATGGTGATCGGTGAAGATCTCGGTACCGTACCGGTGGAGATCGTCAGCAAGCTCCGCGATAGCGGCGTGTATTCCTACAAAGTGCTCTATTTTGAAAACAACCATGAGAAAACCTTCCGCGCGCCAAAAGCGTATCCGGAACAGTCAATGGCAGTCGCGACGACGCATGATCTTCCTACGCTGCGTGGCTATTGGGAAAGCGGCGATCTGACGCTTGGTAAAACGCTGGGTCTTTATCCTGATGAAGAGGTGCTATGCGGTCTGTATCAGGATCGCGAGCTGGCGAAGCAGGGGCTGCTGGATGCGCTGCATAAGCATGGCTGTCTGCCGAAACGTGCCGGGCATAAGGCTTCGCTGATGTCGATGACCCCCACGCTTAACCGGGGGTTACAACGCTACATCGCTGACAGTAACAGTGCCTTGCTGGGTCTGCAGCCGGAAGACTGGATTGATATGGCCGGGCCGGTGAACATTCCGGGAACCAGCTATCAGTACAAGAACTGGCGTCGTAAGTTGTCCGTGAGTCTTGAGAAGATGTTTGCCGATGAGGGGGTGAACAAGCTGATTAAGGATTTGGATAAGCGCAGAAAAGCTGTAGTGAAGAAGAAATAAAAAAGAACCCGCCTGTTGGCGGGTTCTTTTTTTACATCAGAGTGCCATATTCAGCAGCAGAACCCCGACCAGGCCACACACCGAAATAATGGTTTCCAGCATTGACCAGGACTTGATAGTTTCACCGATCGTCAGGTTGAAGTACTCCTTGAACAGCCAGAAGCCCGGATCGTTTACGTGAGAGAAAATCACGCTACCGGAACCGACCGCGATAACCATCAGCTCAGGGCTGACGCCGGTGGTCGCAATCAGCGGCGCAACGATACCACCCGCAGTAATTGCCGCAACGGTTGCAGAGCCAAGCGCAATACGCAGAACCGCAGCAATAGACCAGGCCATAAAGAGTGGTGACACGTTGGTTTCATGCATCATGGAGGCGATGTATTTATCCACGCCACTGTCGACCAGAACCTGTTTGAACGCACCGCCACCGCCGATGATCAGGAGCATCATGGCAATGATTTTGATGGAAGAGATCAGCGTGTCGTTGATCTGATCCATTGAACGACCACGGTTCAGACCGAAGGTAAACATCGCGATCAGTACCGCAATCAGTGTTGCCATGACCGGGTCACCCAGGAATTCCGCAACGGCCAGGAAGGCGTGATCTTTTGGCAGGATCATCTCTGCTATAGCACGCATGGCCATCAGGATCACCGGTACCAGAGATGTCCAGACGCTGACGCCAAAGCCAGGCATCTCTTCTTCAGTGAAGGTTTTCGCGCTGTACAGACCTTCCGGGATAGGCTTATCAATACCTTTCAGGAAGCGCGCGTATACCGGACCTGCCAGAATGACGGTTGGGATCGCCAGAATTGTACCGAACAGCAGTGTTTTACCCATATCGGCGTGGAAAATAGTTGCAATAGCGGTTGGGCCAGGGTGTGGTGGCAGGAAGCCGTGCGTCACGGACAGCGCCGCCGCCATTGGCACACCTACATACAGCAGTGGGATATTTGCCGCAGCCGCAATGGTGAACACCAGTGGCAGCATCAGCACGAAGCCCACTTCATAGAACAGCGCAAAACCGACGGTAAAACCGGTTAATACCACCGCCCACTGGATATTTTTCTTACCGAATTTGGCGATAAGTGTGGTTGCGATGCGCTGCGCACCACCGCAGTCTGCCAGCATTTTGCCGAGCATGGCACCAAAGCCCATGATCAACGCCAGGCCGCCGAGCGTACCGCCTACACCTGCTTTAATCGAGCTAATAACTTTAACCAGCGGCATCCCTTGCATCAGACCGACTGCAAGTGCCACCAGAACCAGAGCGATAAATCCGTTCATTTTGAAACGGATCATCAAGAGCAGTAATAACACAACACCGATAGCGACGATGACTAATGGCATGATTTACCTGGCCTTTGAATTGTTATGGGTAACGTCATTGTGTCAATGACGATTTCCGCTCGTCCCAACTGGGAACAGAGTGTGAACGGCACTAACACGGATACCTGTGAAACTATTAAATGTAGTTATCTGTTATAAGAGTGCTTAGTGCCCACTTGAATGATACGGGTAACATGGCGTGATTGAGAATCACCCTGAGCGGCAAAATTTAAATTATGAGACGCAGGTCAACATATACAGAGGGGAGAGGCGGGCAAACAAAAGCCGGGCGGCGGCTTCGCCTTACCCGGCTTACGAATCAAGATGTGTAGCGTCGCTGTAGGACCGGTAAGCGCAGCGCCACCGGGCAAAGGCAGACGGCTTAGTAGTAAGAGTGCTCGCCGCGCTGGTGTTCGGTCAGATCGCGCACGCCTTTCAACTCAGGGAATTCGTTCAGCAGCTGCTTCTCGATCCCTTCTTTCAGCGTGACGTCGACCATTGAACAGCCGTTACAGCCGCCGCCGAATTGCAGGATCGCCAGGCCATCTTCAGTGATTTCCATCAGTGAGACACGGCCGCCGTGACCTGCCAGCTGTGGGTTGATCTGGGATTGCAGCAGGTACTCAACGCGCTCCATCAGCGGGGCATCGTCAGACACTTTACGCATTTTTGCGTTGGGTGCTTTCAGGGTCAGCTGAGAACCCAGCTGATCGGTGACGAAGTCAATTTCCGCATCGTCAAGATACGGTGCGCTGAGCTCATCAACGTAAGCGGTGAGCTGTTCAAATTTAAGGGCTGTGTCGGTTGCTTCCACCGCGTCCGGAGGGCAATAAGAGACACCACATTCTGCATTCGGAGTGCCTGGATTGATCACAAACACGCGGATCTGCGTCCCTTCTTCCTGATTTGCCAGCAGTTTGGCAAAGTGCGCTTGTGCAGAATCGGAAATACGGATCATAGCTTTGGCCTAATAGTTGACTAAATTACTTGGGTATAATAATACGCCCAATGAAGAAGGGCTACAAGGTACGGCACAGACACCATACCTGAACCGACGCGGCACCGCTTTGCAAAAGCAGTCGGGAAAGTTCAGCAACGGTACTGCCCGTGGTGACGACATCATCCACAATCGCGATATGGAGACCTTCGACCGGTAATTCAAGGCGAAAGGCATTTTTCAGGTTTCTTTTGCGAAGCCGGGCATTGAGCTGATGTTGTACCGCGGTGGCATGGACGCGTTTAAGCGCTGAAACCGCATACCGACATCCCAGCCAGCGCGCGAGAGGCTGGCAGAGCAGGTCACTCTGGTTATAGCCACGCTGCCAGTGACGACGTGGGTGCAGCGGCACATTCATTACCATGTCGACTTTCGGCAGGGCGCGGGTGCGTCGGGCCTGCAAAATCGCCAACAGCAACAGGCGAGCCAGAGGGTGTGCCAGCGTTGTCTGGCCGGAAAACTTCAGCTTGTGGATAAGCCCGCTCAGCGGTGGGACATAATCATCAACCGCCACCAGGGCGCTCCACGGTGGTGATTTTTTCAGGCAGCGGCCACAGGGAAATACCCGGCTCATGGCCGGTAAACCACACTGTGGACACCCCGTGATACGGCCTTCCAGTGAGCGCGTGCAGACAGAACAGACACCCCAGTGACTCAGCGCAAGTGGCATTCGACATAGCCAGCACAAGCCAGGCACTGTTAGCATGTACAACCTCCATGTAAAAAAAGAGAACAGTAACTGATGAAGACTCTGTGGTGGCAGACCGTAGGGACGGGAAATTGCCATCTTGTGCTGCTGCACGGATGGGGACTGAATGCTGAAGTGTGGCATTGCATAAACGAGGAACTTGCCTCGCATTTTACCCTGCACCTGGTGGATTTACCGGGTTTTGGCCGTAGCCACGGCTTTGGTGCGATGTCGCTCGATGAGATGGCGCAGCACGTTCTGGATGCCGCGCCGCAAAATGCCATCTGGCTGGGCTGGAGCCTGGGTGGGCTGGTCGCAAGCAGGATTGCACTGGCAAACCCTGAACGCGTGCAGGCACTGGTGACGGTAGCCTCGTCACCGTGCTTCAGTGCGCAGGACGCATGGCCGGGTATCAAACCCGAGGTACTGGCCGGGTTCCAGCAGCAGCTGAGCGAAGACTTCCAGCGGACGGTTGAGCGTTTCCTGGCATTGCAGACGATGGGAACCGAAACTGCACGTCAGGATGCCCGTATGCTGAAACAGACGGTGCTCTCCCTGCCGATGCCGGACGTAGAGGTGCTTAACGGGGGACTGGAAATACTGAAAACCGTCGATCTGCGTGAATCGCTGACATTGCTTGCCATGCCACACCTGCGTATCTATGGCAACCTTGACGGCCTTGTGCCGCGCAAAGTGATCCCATTACTGGATGCACTGTGGCCAGAAAGCGAATCGCTGGTTGTGCCCAAAGCCGCACATGCGCCGTTTATCTCTCATCCCGCGGAGTTTTGTTCAGCGCTTGTTGCTTTAAGTCAACGTTTAGACTGATTATTTTCTATCCATCCTGGAAAAAGTCACCTACCGCAACCATACTCCAGATGTCGTTGCGGTTGTTCTGCTTTCGATAATCAAAACAACAATCCTATGGAGAATCAGGTTATGAAACTTGTTACAGGTATTGTCACTTCTCTGGTTATTGGGTCACTGTCATTTGGCGTGTTTGCGGCGCAAGAGCTGGAAAAAGACAAGGTGAAAGGGATGCATCTGACCAAGATTGGTCAGATTTCCACGTCTGACACCACCGCGCCAATGGACGCGAGAAAAGAGCTGTCGAAGAAAGCGGATAAACTGGGTGGCAAATATTTCGTGGTCACCAGCGCATCGAAAGATACCAAAAACGTACGTGCAACAGCAGACGTTTATAAGTAATACACTAAAGCCGGGCAGCATTGCCCGGCTTTATTAACGCAGCGCCCACCACACCCTGAGGCAGGCTTTTCCTTCCGGGCAGCTTTTGCAACTGCCAGAGAGACAACCATCCGCATCTTCCTGAATGCGCACGGCTTTTCCCATCGCTTCCAGTCGCTCCAGCATGGCATCAATCATTGGTTGTGGTGTATGCAGGCTGAGGCTCAGCTGTTTCGCGTCCATTCGCCCCTGTAACGCCAGTAAATCGCGAACCTGTATCAATGATGCCATTGTCATTCTCCTTAGTGACAGTCGCCAGCCGGGCTGTTGCAGCAGGACGCCGCGGTTTTGCGGTTCGCCAGCAGGTTGATGTCAACGCGACTGCGCGCCCGACGTAGCAGGCCGAGAACGATCACGTTGAACAGCAGAACTGCCAGGATGCAGACCAGGCTGTACCGTGGGTGCTGGCTAAAGTTAACGGTCTGGTAAAAGAGCGTCGCCAGCGAGTAGGCAATGTTTAGCCCCCACAGGATAGAGAAGCCCATCCAGCCGCGGCTGGACTCGCGGGCAATGGCCCCCATGACGGAGATGCATGGAATATAGAGCAACACGAAGATCAGGTAGCTATAGGCCGCAGACGCGCTGCCAAATTTCTCGCTCATCACACCCATTGCGCCGGTGGCCATTTCGCCATCGCCTTTACTGGCTTCAATAGGGTTCGCCAGCACGCTCAGGCTAAAGGTGTCTTTCAGGCTCTGCCAGGTCTCTTCTGCGGCAGCCAGCAGTTCATCACCGAGGTTAAATTCTGCCGGGTTGAAGGCCTGTTCCTGAATGTTTTCTGCGGTAAAGAGGGTGTTCAGCGTACCAACAACCACCTCTTTTGCCATCGCTCCCGTGAACAGGCCAACGGTCGCCTGCCAGTTGTCCTCATGTACACCGATGGGTTTGAAGACCGGTGTGATGACACGGCTGACGGAGGCGAGGGCGGAGTCGTTGATGTTATCTGCCGCTTGTCCGCTCAGGGTGAAGCTGTTCAGTGCGCTCAGGAAGATGCTTACGATGACAATCACTTTACCGGCGCGCAGAACAAACCCTTTCAGGCGCTGCCAGGTCTGGATCACCAGGCTTTTAAGGTGTGGCACGTGATACACCGGAAGCTCCATCACGAACGGTGACGCTTCGCCACGCATGATGGTGTGTTTCAGCATCAACCCCGTCAGGATCGCCATGACGATGCCGAGTACATACAGTGAGAACACCGCCAGAGCCCCTTGCTGACCAAAGAAGGCCGCTGCAAAGACCGCAAAGATAGCCAGGCGTGCGCCGCAGGACATAAACGGTGCCATCATGATGGTCATCAGACGTTCGCGCGGTGCATCCAGCGTACGTGCGCCCATCACCGACGGCACGTTACAACCGAAACCGACAATCAGTGGGACGAAGGATTTACCCGGCAGACCCAGCGCCTGCATCAGACGATCCATCACGAAGGCCGCGCGCGCCATGTAACCGGAATCCTCAAGGAAGGAGAGGAACAAGTACATCATGCCGATTTGCGGTACCAGCGGCAGAACGGTGTTGATACCGCCACCGATCCCCTGGGCGAGGAAAATAGTCAGCCATTCCGGGAAGTGCAGGGTATAACCCACCCACTGAATACCGTGCACGAATATCGCGACGGAACCCGCATCGAAAATCGGCTGGAGTGCGCCGCCGATGTTAATGGCGAGCAGGAACATCAGGTACATCACCAGTAAAAAGATCGGCAAACCAAGGAAGCGGTTGAGCACCACTTTATCCACGGCGGCGGTAAAGCGGCTTGGCTCAGCCGTCAGAGCGTTACTGACCACATCGCAAATGGCCGCAATGGTCTGGTAGCGTGCGTCGGCGATGTGTAACGCAGGGTCATCCAGCTCGCCACTCAGACGTGCCAGTGCAACATCCAGCTTATCTGCCGCATCGCCTGCATAGGCGCGACTGTAGATATCGCCTTCCAGCATCTGCAACCCGAGCCACAGACGCTGTTTTTCCGGCATGCTTTTGTCCATCTCTTGCGCCAACTGGCCGGCTTCGCGCAGCAGCGGCTGTGCATAATGCACCAGCTCAACATCCTGATTGCTCACGTGACGGTCGATGGTCATCTTCAGGGCATCAATACCCCGTGCGCGGGTGGAAACCAGCGGGACAACCGGGCAGCCCAGGCGCGTGGCGAGGGCATCGACATCTATGCGCAGCTTTTGCTTTTCCGCGATGTCGAGCATGTTGAGCGCCACAATGCAGGGAATACCCAGCTCCAGCAGTTGCAGCGTCAGATACAGGTTGCGCTCCAGATTCGAGGCATCCACGACGTTAATGAGCAAATCGGCGTCGCCGCTCAGAATATAGTGACAGGCAATCTGCTCATCGAGAGACGTTTGTGACGAGATGGTGGTTAACGAATACGTGCCTGGCAGGTCAACCAGCGTGACCTGATTGTCTGTTGTCGCGAACTGGCCTTCTTTACGCTCAACCGTCACGCCCGCCCAGTTACCGACGCGCTGGCGCGCACCCGTCAGCTGGTTAAATAGCGTGGTCTTGCCGGAATTAGGATTGCCAATTAAGCCAATAGTTAATTTTTTCATTATCGTAAACTCACTGAAACCGCTGGCTTGTTATCGGGATAAGGCTTCGACTTCTATTAATGCGAGGTCTTTTTTACGCAGAACCAGATTCACACGTCGGGTTTCGATATGAACAGGATCTCCTAACGGGGCAACGCGCACGACCTGGAATGATGAGCCGGGTAGCATGCCCAGCGACAGCAGCTTTTGCCGATAGGCTGGGCTAATTTCACGGGTAAAACCGGTGATTTTCCATGCACTGTCTGGAGTGAATTGCATAATGCCTGATTCCACGAGAGGTTAAATTATCTACTCTGTGATGATAATGAGAATAGTTTTTATCATCAATCATAAAACTGTGACGGAATGTAGTTTTGGGTATGAATTTACGGCCTGTTTGACCTTGCTCAATATTTTATGAAATGCGGAAAAAAGTAAAACGCGGGAGTTTGTTAACGGAAGGATAATTAGTGGTTTAAATATGGATATGCAATCGGTTTCATATTTGATGAGTAACGTTGGGTCAGCGAGTTAATTAAATTCCCCTCTCCCCATTGGGGAGAGGGTGAAGGGTTAGCGCTTCTTACCCATCGCCGCCGCCAGCGCATCCATCATCGCGCTGTTACCCGCAGGCTGGGCGTCACGCCCACGCGGCTTCGCTGCTTTGGCTGCAGGACGCTGCTGCTCGCGGCCTCCACCATTGCCGCCACGGCGTGCGTTGGTTTCACCGGGCTGCTCGTCCAGGCGCATAGTCAGGGCGATACGTTTGCGCTGCAGATCCACTTCCAGCACTTTCACCTTCACGATATCGCCCGCTTTGACCACGGTATGCGGGTCTTCAACGAACTTATCGGCCAGCGATGAAATGTGAACCAGACCATCCTGATGCACGCCGATATCCACAAACGCACCAAAGTTGGTGACGTTAGTGACCGCACCTTCCAGCACCATACCTGGTAGCAGGTCGTTCATGGTCTCGACACCGTCGGCAAAGGTCGCCGTCTTAAACTCAGGACGCGGATCGCGGCCCGGTTTTTCCAGCTCCTTGATGATGTCGGTAACGGTTGGCACGCCGAACTGTTCGTCGGTGAAATCAGAGGCTTTCAGGTTGCGCAGCGCGCTGTTATCGCCCATCAGATCTTTTAGCGCCTGCTGTGTGGCCGCCAGAATGCGCTCGACAACGGGGTAGGCTTCCGGGTGAACGGTTGACGCATCCAGAGGGTTATCGCCGTGGTTGATGCGCAGGAAGCCCGCGCATTGCTCAAAGGCTTTTGGCCCCAGACGGCTTACCTTCAACAACTGCTGGCGGTTCTGGAACTGACCATTCTCATCACGCCAGGTGACGATGTTCTGTGCCATCATGCGGGTTAAGCCCGCCACGCGGGTCAGCAGGGGGACGGAGGCGGTGTTCAGGTCTACGCCGACGGCGTTTACGCAGTCTTCCACTACCGCATCCAGCTTACGCGCCAGCTGAGTCTGGCTCACGTCGTGCTGATACTGGCCGACACCAATAGATTTCGGGTCGATCTTCACCAGCTCCGCCAGCGGATCCTGCAGACGGCGAGCGATTGAAACGGCACCACGCAGGGAAACGTCCAGATCCGGGAATTCCAGCGCTGCCAGTTCAGAGGCGGAATAGACCGATGCACCCGCTTCACTGACGATCACTTTCTGTGCCGTGACTTTCGGGAACTGTTTCTGAACGTCGAGGTAGAAACGCTCGGTTTCGCGAGATGCAGTACCGTTACCGATGGCAACCAGCTCAACGTTGTGTTTTTCGCACAGCGCCGCAACCGCTACAGCCGCTTTTGCTGCCTGCCCGGTATGCGGATAAATGGTGTCGGTGGCCACCAGTTTACCGGTGCCATCAACCACCGCCACTTTTACGCCGGTACGCAGGCCTGGATCGAGGCCCATCGTCGCGCGCAGGCCTGCAGGGGCGGCCATCAGCAGGTCATGCAGGTTACGGGCGAAGACGTTAATCGCTTCGTCTTCGGCGCGCTCGCGCACGGTGCCCATCAGTTCGGTTTCGAGGTGCATCAGCACCTTGATACGCCACGTCCAGCTCACCACGCCTTTACGCCAGCTGTCCGCCGGGGCGTTGTTGAGGCGCAGGCCGAGGTGGTCGGTAATGATCTGCTCGCAGTGGCTCTCTTTCGGCGGCTCATCAAACTGCGGGTCGGCGTTCAGGGAGAGTTGCAGCACGCCTTCGTTGCGGCCACGGAACATCGCCAGCGCGCGGTGAGACGGGGCGGTAGCGATCGGTTCGTGGTGGTCGAAATAGTCGCGGAATTTCGCGCCTTCTTCCTCTTTACCTGCCACCACCGCAGAGACAATGTGCGCATTCTTCCACAGATAATCACGCACTCTGGAAAGCAGAGTGGCATCTTCGGAGAAGCGCTCCATCAGAATGTAACGTGCGCCATCGAGCGCCGCTTTGGTGTCCGCCACGCCTTTGTCGGCATCGATAAATTTGGCGGCTTCGGTTTCCGGGTCGTGGGACGGCTCGTTCCACAGCAGATCGGCCAGCGGCTCCAGGCCTGCTTCAATCGCAATCTGCCCGCGCGTGCGGCGCTTCGGTTTGTACGGCAGATAGAGATCTTCCAGTTCGGTTTTGCTCAGGGTACCGTTAATGGCCTTTTCCAGATCGCTGGTCAGTTTGTCCTGTTCGCCGATGGATTTGAGGATTGCCTGACGTCGGTCTTCCAGCTCGCGCAGGTAACCCAGACGGGTCTCCAGGTTACGTAGCTGCGTGTCATCCAGACCGCCGGTGACTTCCTTACGATAACGTGCAATAAACGGCACGGTGTTCCCTTCATCAAGCAGGCGAACGGCAGCTTCTACCTGTTCGGCTCTGGCCTGAAGTTCACCCGCAATAATGCGGCAGAGCGAATCTTTCATCATGGCTTTATCATCTGTTGAGTCGAAAAATCAGGGGATAGTTATACGGGCTGGCACGGCAAAATGCCAGCCGTGGGGGGCGCTCTCGGACTATTTAACGTACGCGATCTCGTTCACGTACCAGCTGGCTTCACCTGCAGGGGTCTGCACGATGGCTAAATCGCCCACTTCCTTTTTCAGCAACGCGCGGGCCATTGGCGAGTCGATGGAGATGTAATCCTTACGACCAAAAATTTCATCATAGCCGACAATGCGAAAGCGCAGGGTATTGCCGTCATCATTTTCGATTTCCACCCATGCGCCAAAGAACACTTTGCCTTCCTGTTGCGGCGAGTAATCGACGATTTTGAGATTCTCGAGGCATTTGGTCAGGTAGCGCACCCGACGGTCGATTTCGCGCAGCCGTTTCTTGTTGTACTGGTAGTCGGCGTTCTCACTGCGATCGCCCAGGCTTGCTGCCCAGGTGACTTTTTTGGTCACTTCCGGACGCTCTTCGCGCCACAGGTAATCCATCTCTTTTTTGAGCTTTTCGTACCCTTCGCGGGTGATCAGGGGCGTTTTCATGCGGTGACCTTCAGACCTGGCTTCATTGCAAACCTTGCGCACATTACGTATCAAATAGTCTAACAGACAGTATTAATAATGATTTATGTGATGAAATGTGCAGATAAGCTGCTGTTAAATATGCTTTGTAACAATTTCGACTAGAATTTATACCAGAATTAGCTGGTCGAACACGTGCACTTTTTTAGAATACGCTGTTATTAGACTATCCGAACCTTTGGGAGTACATACAATGCAAGAGAACTACAAAATTCTGGTCGTGGATGACGACATGCGCCTGCGCGCGCTGCTTGAGCGTTATCTGACCGAGCAGGGCTTCCAGGTTCGTAGCGTGGCGAACGCTGAGCAGATGGATCGTCTGCTGACCCGTGAATCTTTCCACCTGATGGTGCTTGATCTGATGCTGCCTGGCGAAGACGGGCTTTCTATCTGCCGCCGTCTGCGTAGCCAGAGTAACCCAATGCCGATCATCATGGTGACGGCGAAGGGCGAAGAGGTTGACCGTATTGTGGGCCTCGAAATCGGCGCGGACGACTACATTCCAAAACCATTTAACCCGCGTGAGCTGCTGGCGCGTATTCGTGCCGTTCTTCGTCGTCAGGCGAATGAGCTGCCGGGCGCACCGTCGCAGGAAGAAGCGGTGATTGCGTTTGGTAAGTTCAAGCTTAACCTCGGTACGCGTGAAATGTTCCGCGAAGATGAGCCAATGCCACTCACCAGCGGCGAGTTTGCGGTACTGAAAGCGCTGGTCAGCCACCCGCGTGAACCGCTTTCCCGTGACAAGCTGATGAACCTGGCGCGTGGTCGTGAATACTCCGCAATGGAACGTTCCATCGACGTGCAGATCTCCCGTCTGCGCCGCATGGTGGAAGAAGATCCGGCGCATCCTCGTTATATTCAGACCGTGTGGGGTCTGGGCTACGTGTTCGTCCCGGACGGTTCTAAAGCATGAGGCGAATGCGCTTCTCACCGCGAAGCTCGTTTGCCCGCACTCTGTTACTGATCGTCACCCTGCTGTTCGTCAGCCTGGTGACGACCTACCTGGTGGTGCTGAACTTTGCGATCCTGCCGAGCCTCCAGCAGTTCAATAAGGTTCTGGCGTACGAAGTCCGTATGCTGATGACTGATAAACTGCAGCTGGAGGACGGCACGCAGTTAGTGGTTCCCCCGGCGTTTCGTCGTGAAATCTACCGTGAGCTGGGCATTTCGCTCTATTCAAATGAAGCGGCAGAAGATGCGGGCCTGCGCTGGGCGCAGCACTATGAATTTCTTAGCCAGCAGATGGCACAGCAGCTTGGCGGCCCAACGGAAGTCCGCGTTGAGGTTAACAAAAGCTCTCCGGTCGTCTGGCTGAAAACCTGGCTGTCACCCAACATCTGGGTGCGCGTCCCGTTGACCGAAATCCATCAGGGAGACTTCTCGCCGCTGTTCCGTTACACCCTTGCCATCATGCTGTTGGCGATAGGGGGGGCGTGGCTGTTTATCCGTATACAAAACCGACCGCTGGTCGACCTGGAGCACGCTGCGCTGCAGGTCGGTAAAGGGATTATTCCACCACCGCTACGTGAATACGGCGCATCGGAAGTCCGTTCGGTAACGCGTGCCTTCAACCATATGGCGGCAGGCGTGAAGCAACTGGCGGACGACCGCACGTTGCTGATGGCAGGCGTCAGCCATGACCTGCGTACCCCGCTGACGCGTATCCGCCTGGCGACGGAGATGATGAGCGAAGACGATGGTTATCTCGCCGAGTCCATTAACAAG
>NZ_JBJURN010000022.1:23990-60086 GCF_046622475.1 Enterobacter sp. LM3
TGACCTGAATGCGGTATTAGGTGAAGTGGTCGCGGCGGAAAGTGGCTACGAGCGTGAGATTGATACCGATCTTCAGGCGGGCGACATTCAGGTACGCATGCATCCGCTCTCCATTAAACGTGCGGTGGCCAACATGGTGGTGAACGCGGCTCGCTACGGTAACGGCTGGATTAAAGTCAGTAGCGGCTCTGAGCTCAACCGTGCCTGGTTCCAGGTGGAAGACGATGGCCCGGGTATTAAACCTGAACAACGCAAGCATCTGTTCCAGCCGTTTGTGCGTGGCGATAGCGCGCGCAGTACCAGCGGAACGGGTTTAGGTCTGGCGATTGTGCAGCGTATTGTTGATAACCATAACGGGTTGCTGGAGATCGGTACCAGCGAGCGGGGTGGTTTGAGCATTCGCGCATGGTTACCGGTGCCGGTTACGCGTGGGCAGGTGAAAGAGAGTTAAACAGTAAAGGTGCGGTCTGATGCCCTCACCCGACCCTCTCCCACCGGGAGAGGGCGAAAACATTAAAAAAGGCAACTTGCGTTGCCTTTTTACCTTTACCTTGGCCCTGCACTCACCAGCGCTTCACCCGCTGGTGTATCGGTATACTTCTCGAAGTTATCAATAAACAGTTTCGCCAGCGATTCCGCTTTTTCACGCCACTGCTCAGGTGAGCCGTAGGTGTTGCGTGGGTCGAGGATATGCGTATCCACGCCCGGCAGTTGCGTTGGGATCGCCAGGTTAAACATTGGCAGGGTAAAGGTTTCGGCGTTATCCAGAGAACCATCCAGAATGGCGTCGATAATGGCGCGGGTATCTTTAATGGAGATACGCTTGCCTGTACCGTTCCAGCCGGTGTTGACCAGATACGCCTGTGCGCCAGAAGCCTGCATGCGTTTCACCAGTACTTCAGCGTACTGCGTCGGGTGCAGCGACAGGAACGCTGCGCCGAAGCAGGCGGAGAAGGTTGGCGTTGGCTCGGTCACGCCGCGCTCGGTCCCCGCCAGTTTGGCGGTAAAACCAGAGAGGAAGTGATACTGCGTCTGGCTGGCGGTCAGGCGAGAAACTGGCGGTAACACGCCGAATGCATCAGCCGTCAGGAAAATCACCTTCGTGGCATGACCCGCTTTCGACACCGGTTTCACGATATTGTCGATGTGGTAGATAGGGTAAGAAACACGGGTGTTTTCGGTTTTTGATGCGTCATCGAAGTCGATAGAGCCATCGGCACGCACGGTGACGTTTTCCAGCAGTGCATCGCGACGGATGGCATGGAAGATATCCGGCTCTGCTTCTTCAGACAGGCGAATGGTCTTCGCATAGCAGCCACCTTCGAAGTTAAACACACCGTCGTCATCCCAGCCGTGTTCGTCATCGCCAATCAGGCGGCGTTTCGGATCGGTGGAGAGGGTGGTTTTACCGGTGCCGGACAGGCCAAAGAACACGGCCACATCGCCTTTTTCACCCACGTTCGCTGAACAGTGCATGGAGGCGATACCGCGCAGCGGCAGCAGGTAGTTCATCACCGAGAACATCCCTTTCTTCATCTCTCCGCCGTACCATGTTCCGCCAATCAGCTGGATACGCTCGGTGAGGTTGAAGGCAATGAAGTTCTCAGAGTTCAGACCCTGCTCTTTCCACTGTGGGTTAGTGCATTTCGCACCGTTCATCACGATGAAGTCAGGCGTGAAATTCTTCAGCTCTTCGTCGGTTGGACGAATAAACATGTTTTTCACGAAATGCGCCTGCCAGGCCACTTCGGTGATAAAACGCACGGAAAGTCGGGTGTCGGCGTTAGCGCCGCAGAAAGCATCGATAATAAACAGACGCTTGTTAGAGAGTTGGTGAGTGACGAGCCCTTTCAGATGCTGCCAGGTTTCCGGGGAGAGCGGTTTGTTATCGTTCTTCCCTTTGCCTTTATCTGCCCACCACAGCGTGTCGCGGGTGGTTTCGTCTCGGACGATATACTTATCTTTCGGCGAACGACCGGTAAAGATACCGGTATCGACGGCGATAGCACCAAGGTTCGTCAACACACCTCGCTCGTATCCTTCCAGTGCTGGATTGAGCTCTTCCTGATACAGCGTATCGTAGTCGGGGTTGTAGACCACTTCCTGGACGTCGTGAATACCATAAGCCTTGAGATCTTGCGGGGTTAAACCAGTAACACGCATATCACTGCTCCTTAGCCAATATGTACTGCCTGAAATTGTAGGGTTTTTCTGAGGTTGTTAACCGCGACGGGGCTCATAGATTTACGTATCTGGACAAAACCCTTACTAACGGAAAACGCTGCGACTCCAGTCACAGGGCGGGCAGATTATCGCAGGAATCGCTTTTTGGTTGGGGAAAATGTTCTTAAAAGGTTAAAGACTGGTGATTTTATCGGAAGGAATGTGAATGTAATCGCATACATGTTGGAAAATTACGTAAGAGTTACAGTATGAAATGCGATTCAGCTTGGGCGGGAGATTTACCCCTCATCCTGACCCTCTCCGCAACGGGGAGAGGGCAGGGTGAGGAGCACAGTTTTAGTGAACCTGAGGATCCGCCGGTGAGGCGTTATTGCGGATCTCGGCGATATCCATCGAATTGAATACGTAGTGCGTACCGCAGTAGTCACAGTGCATATCAATTTCACCGTCTTCCGCCATGATGCTGTCGATCTCTTCATCTGGCAGGGTTTTCAGTGCGCCAGCGCAGCGCTCACGGGAACAGGTGCATTTAAATTCCACAGACTGCGGATCGTAAACGGTCACTTCTTCTTCGTGGTACAGACGCCACAGCACATCGGTCGCAGACAGGTTGAACAGCTCTTCCGCTTTGATGGTTTCTGTCAGCGTTGCCAGGTGCTCGAAGTCGTTGGTCTGCGCGTCCTGCGCAGGCAGAACCTGCAGCAGCATCCCGCCCGCAGCAGGTTGACCGTCCACTTCACCGGTGCGGATGAACAGGCGGGTTGGCAGCTGTTCAGAACGCATGAAGTAATCTTCCAGACAGGCGGCCAGGGTATCACCTTCCAGACCGACAACACCCTGATAGCGCTCACCTTCTTCTGGGGAGATGGTGATCACCAGGTAGCCATTACCGACCAGCGTCTTCAGATCCGCATTCTCAGGAACATCACCCTGAACGCGTGCGACACCACGCATTTGCTGCTGGTTGTTGCCATTGATCACGGCCAACGTCATTGGACCGTCACCCTGCAGCTGCACGGTGATATCACCGGCAAATTTCAGCGTCGCGGTCAGCAGGCTGGTGGCAACCAGCAGTTCGCCCAACAGGGTTTTCACCGGCAGCGGGTAGTTGTGGTTTTCCAGAATCTGTTTCCAGGTTTCGGATACGGTGACCAGCTCGCCGCGCACGGCGAATTGTTCAAACAGATAACGGTGTAATTGGTCGTGTTGGGCCATAATAGTCTCTCGTGCAGGTGAGGGGTTACTCGGTCTCACCGTGTTTAAATTTCATCAGATCGCGGCGCTCTTTTTTATCCGGTCGCCGGTCCGGGTGTGGCATTGTCAGTGCGTTCATTTTGCGCGCCAGCGCGGTCTTCTCGCGCTTTTCAATGCTTTCAGCCGTCTCTTCATACAGCAGCACGGCTTCCGTTGCAGGCCGCCGTTGTTCGGTAATGGCTTTAATCACCACCGTTCGGTCATCGTTGCCCTGACGCAGTGTTAAGGTGGCATTCAGTTCAACCAGCTTGCCCGGCTTGCTGCGCTGACCGTTGTAATGCACTTTTCCGCCGTCGACCATTTCACGGGCAAGGGCGCGCGTTTTATAAAAACGGGCAGCCCACAGCCATTTATCCAGTCTTACCCCATCAGTGGGTTTTTCTTTCATGGCGTCTCCTTCACGGTCAGTGAGGGGATCATCCGGCGATAGTCGTTCAGCCCCGGATGGCGCAGATAGCTTTTTTCCGCCAGGCCAGAATCAGGGTTGGTGACGCCCAGACAGTAGCGAATACCAAACGTTGCAGCGGAATCCAGAATCGGCTCACTGTCATCGATGAACAGCGTGCGCTCTGGCTGTAGACCGGTCTCTTCCGCCACCGCATGCCACAACCGCTGATCCTCTTTCGGATAACCAAATGTGTGGGTGGAAAGTAATAAATCAAGGTGTGAAGCCAAACCCGTATGCTCCAGCTTCACGGCCAGATTATGTGGATGCGCGTTGGTCAGCAAAATACGGCGCTTGCCGCTTGCTTTCAGCGCGTCCAGGAAAGGTACGGTATCCTCACGCAGAACGGCACGCGGACCCTGGGCGGTGGTCATGGCACAAATATCCAGACCGAGGCGTTCACTCCAGTAGTCCAGACAGTACCAGTTTAGCGTATGCTGCACCGCGCTATATTGTGAACGAATGAACGCCTGCGCTTCTGCCGGGGAGATCCCCTGTTGTTCGCCATAGGTTTCAGGTACCAGCGTTTGCCAGAAATAGTTATCAAAGGCGAGATCGAGCAGTGTGCCGTCCATATCCAGCAGGACGGTATCGACCTCCTGCCAGGCGATATCAAGATGCATAAAGGGGGAACTCCAGCCAGAAGAAACGTGCGCGACAGGGTAGCACAACTTGTCGCGCAGTGACGTTATCCGATCAGGCTCTCAGGGGCGGGGATCAGTTTAGGATTGAGGCAATTTTCGTAGTATTGCTGGATGTCGGCCAGCCGCGTGCGTGAACGCTGATAGCGGCGCAGTGCCATAAAACCGTTCCAGAAAATACACACCAGCATGGCAATCATCAGCAGGGATGTGCCGACATAACGCCACAAACCGGCGCTGTCTGGCATCCGGTGCAGGTTGACATGGCGCGTGCCGTTGGCGTCGGTGAAGAGACTTGTCACAATCCCTTCCGCACTGAACGGGGTTTGCATCAGCATCTGTGCCAGACGCTGAAACTCACCCCATTGTTCCTGGGCAGGGTAATCATAAAGCGCGACCTGTGGATAAGGCTGATCGACCAGGTCGCTACCTTCATCGCTGACAATCACAAACCCGCCCGGTGCCGGGCTGTTCAGCGCCTGGGCTGCACGGGTTGTTTCACGCATCACGAACGGCGCGGTGGAGGTGGCCACCAGGTTATCCAGCGATTCGGCACTGACCGGACGCAGCAGCACGTTTACGCCGTCCAGTCGTCCTGTTTCGGCGCGCTTTACCAGAGAATCCCAGTCTTTGCTGTTACCGAGGTTCACGAGGGCGTTTTTAAGGCGTACACATTCACTCTGAGAAGAACATAAATCCTGTGTTTTCAGTACGATTTCGCCAAAGTCGTCCAGCAGCACCATACCCGATTTCTGAATAGCCGAGCGCAGGGCAGGGCTGACGCGCGAATCATCATCCGGTTTCGGGTGTAACTGGCGGTTGACCGTCTGGGTGAGCGCTGTCGCTTTATTGACGACTTCGGACTCCGGCAACGGCAGCGGTGGCGCATCGTTCCAGATAATTTGCGAGCAATCAAACGGCATGAACGGAGAGTTCTGCCGCGTGTTCCAGGTACCTGGCGTATGGATATTACACATCCCGGTTCCCTTAAGACGCAGCGTATCACCCACCCGCACGCCTGCTTCTTCCAGCTTATTGACGCTGGTGGCTTCGACGGTTTGCGCGCCTTTAATCCACGACAGGGTGAATTTGATGGGCATATCCAGCGGCACAAAGAGTAGCAGCAGGGCAAAGACCAGCGCCGCCCCGCCAGCAATAACCGCACTGCGCAGCCAGTGCTGAAGCGGGAAGTTTTTCACTTCGTCATGCAGGGACAGATAGCGCCCCTGACGCACAACGTGGCGGTCAAGGTAGATATCAATATCCGTTTTTTGCCCTAAATCCTGGGCAATCCACGGCTGCCAGTGGCGCGGGTAGATGAGATCGATAATACCGAGCGAGATATTGTTGATATGCTCCTGATCGTTCTCACCGAACAGACCCCAGCGTTTAGGCGTTCCGCGCAGGCAGTGAATTTCTCGTAACGATGTTTTTGCTGGTGGGGCAAATAACCCCCACAGCCCGGCCGCCAGAAGCAGAACGCCACTGCCCGCCAGCCACGGGACAAACACATCTGGTGTCAGCAGGCAGATGAAAAAGAGCAGGAAAGCCGTAACGATCAGTATCGCTTCACGAATGCCATCCGTGCGGTTCAGGGTGTACTCTTCACGCGTCTCCTGGCGGATGTTCAACAGCTCAATCTGCTCTGTCTCTTCGCCGCGAATGGAAGCCTGGGTCGCACTTGCCCGTTCCAGTGCAAAGCGTGGTGCTTCCTGAACATATTCACTCAGGGTATGGCCGTTAAGCGAGATAACCAGCGGTAACGAGTCGGTATGGATCAGCTCAACGTTGTTTTCGTCGGTAATGTACTGTTCCCAGAAGGGGGGAAGATGCACTTCAACGGAATCAAGATAGTAGAGCCATTTGTTGGGATCGTCGGTGGTGATGCCATAGCGGGTGATTGAACGCGTCACGCAAAGCACGGTGTTACTTTGTGCGTTCAGAGTGAGTGATACCGGAGCAGAACTGGCTCCCGTTGGCCCAGGCGTTAGCTGAGAACGGTTCAGTGT
This sequence comes from Enterobacter sp. LM3, assembly GCF_046622475.1. Taxonomy (NCBI): domain Bacteria; kingdom Pseudomonadati; phylum Pseudomonadota; class Gammaproteobacteria; order Enterobacterales; family Enterobacteriaceae; genus Enterobacter; species Enterobacter sp. LM3. The sequence goes on from NZ_JBJURN010000022.1 coordinate 30,524, forward strand.
CTCGAGATAATTTTCAACGGTAGCACGCTCTTCTGGCGTGAGTTTGCGCGTCGTCGCACCAGCAAAGGCATTTAAAAAAGGTAGCCGGTATCGTCGCTGTACGCGACGCCTGTACGCCCACCCTGCAATCAACACGCCGGCCAGCATAGCAGCGAGAACAATCAAAATGGTGCTCATGCTTTCCCCATCTTACTTATCTTCTTACAGGTGTTTACCCGTCATACTTCAGGTTGCCTGTGCGTTGGCTTGACCCGGCCTGTGGTCTCGCCCCTTCGGGGCCAGCGCAAGCGCTGTTCAAACTGGCAAAGCCAGTTTGTCCTCGCTCACCCCAGTTATATACTTATGTATGTTTCCGGGGAGTCGCCGCGTCGCCGCCTTCATGCAACTCGAATTATTTTTGGTAAAATCAATTGCACCTTTAACAATGAATGAGAGTCTGTGGTTGGCTATCGGCAAGTATGGAGTCGACTTGAGCATTTTGAAGCACATCCCAGTAGCCGATGATGATAGCAAAGCCTGTCAAGGCGCGATATCAGCAAATTCCTGGAAACATTTCAACCTCTTGACTTTTGTTTTGAATTGAGGATTGATTCTTGTTACGTTGCACAAATGTAAATAAAGAACAATTGACATTGCCGAAACCGTGCGGCATATCGCACAATAAAGCCAGTTCACACACTAAAGACCCATCAAGATGAGCAAACCACTACAAAAACCCACCATTCTGAATGTTGAAACAGTCGCCAAATCACGCCTGTTTAATGTTGAAAGTGTGGATCTGGAGTTCAGCAACGGTGTGCGTCGCGTTTATGAACGTATGCGCCCCTCTTCGCGTGAAGCGGTGATGATTATTCCTATCGTCGATAACCATCTGATTTTGATCCGCGAATATGCAGTGGGCACGGAATCTTACGAACTCGGGTTCTCGAAAGGGCTTATTGACCCGGGTGAAACGGTGTTTGAAGCGGCAAACCGCGAGCTGAAAGAAGAGGTCGGCTTTGGTGCGAATGAGCTGTCGTTCCTGAAAAAACTGAGCATGGCCCCGTCCTATTTCTCCAGCTCAATGAATATTGTGGTTGCTGAAGATCTCTATCCTGAATCGCTGGAAGGGGATGAGCCGGAGCCATTGCCGCAGGTGCGCTGGCCGCTGGCACATCTGATGGATTTGCTGGAAGATCCTGATTTTAACGAAGCCCGCAACGTGAGTGCGCTGTTCCTGGTTCGGGAGTGGTTGAAGGGACAGGGGCGCTTGTAGCGGAACCAGTAAAAACGGCAACCATTGGTTGCCGTTTTGCATTGACGCTGTAGGCCGGGTAAGGCGAGACCACCACCCGGCTTTTTTCCAGACGTCAGAACAGTTCGTGCGTTTCGCCGTTATCAATAATCTCTGTACCCACCTCATGCACCGCCTGCGTGGTTGGCTGTGTACCCTCGATGAAATACTCTTCACGGCTGTTACCACCATTGGCTAACTGCCCGGTGCTACGGTCGATATTGACCGTGACGACGCCCGGTGGTGGGGTCAGCGGCTGTTCCGGAACACCTTCCAGAACTGCTTTCATATACGCATCCCAGGCCGGTTGCGCACTCTTCGCCCCGCCTTCGTAACCGGAAATCTGATCTTTAATCGCGCCAGAGGCCGTGGTGCGGCCTAAATCACGGCGATGATCGTCAAAGCCGATCCACACCGAGGTCACGACGCCAGGGCCGTAACCGGAGAACCATGCATCTTTCGAACTGTTGGTTGTCCCCGTTTTACCGCCGATGTCATGGCGCTGTAAATCGCGCCCTGCACGCCAGCCGGTACCCTGCCAGCCTGGTTCACCGAAGATATTGGTGTTCAGCGCGCTCTTGATCAGGAATGACAACGGCGTGTTGATCACGTGAGGGGCATATTCCTGAGCGCTGCTCTGTGCAACCAGCGCCTGGTTAGCCTGTTCCAGCTGAGGCTGAGGCACGACGGTGTTCTGCTGCTCCTGAGACACGGCAACATCTTCCATGTCCTTGTTCTCAAGCACGTTGGATTTCGGTGTATCACCGTAAATCACCGGAATGTCGCATTCAGCACAGGCAATTTTCGGCTTCGCTTCGAACAGCACACCACCCTGGTCGTTCTCGATTTTGCTGATGTAGTACGGGTCAATCAGGAACCCGCCGTTGGCCATCACCGAGTACCCACGAGCGACCTGAAGCGGCGTGAAGGATGCGGAGCCGAGTGCCAGCGATTCGGTATGGACAATGTTCTGTGCCGGGAAACCGAAACGTTGCAGGTACTGTGCCGCATAGTCAACGCCCATCGCACGCATCGCACGAACCATCACCACGTTTTTCGACTGCCCCAGACCCTGACGAAGACGGATTGGGCCGGCATATTCCGCCGGGGAGTTCTTCGGCTGCCAGTCAGAACCGGCACCTGCATCCCAGCGCGAGATAGGTACGTCATTAAGCATACTGGCAAGGGTCAACCCTTTGTCCATCGCGGCGGTGTACAGGAATGGCTTGATATTGGAGCCGACCTGACGCAGTGCCTGGGTTGCGCGGTTAAATTTGCTCTGGTTGAAATCAAACCCACCGACCAGCGCCATCACGGCACCGTTCTGCGGATTAATGGAAACCAGCGCGGAGTTTACGTCTGGCACCTGCGCCAGCCACCAGGCATCGCCAACCTGACGTACCCAGATTTGCTGTCCGGTCTGTACGGCATCGGTCACTTTGCGCGGCGTCGGGCCTTGCAGGGTGTCAGAACGATAAGGCCGTGCCCAGCGGATCCCGTCCATACGCAGGGATACCGACGTTCCATCGGCGATCATCGCGACCGCTTCCTGTGGGTCGGCCTGAGTCACCACCGCAGGCAACAGCGGGCCATAGGTTGGTAACGCTTTCAGTGAATGGGTGATTTTTTTGCTGTCCCATGCGCTTTCGCCCACTTTCCACAGCACGTTTGACGGGCCGCGATAACCGTGACGCATGTCGTAGTCCATCACGTTATTGCGCACCGCCTCCTGCGCCGCCTGCTGCACCTTACGGGTGATCGTGGTGTAAACACGATAACCATCTTCATAGGCGCTTTCACCATAGCGGTTCACCATGTCCTGGCGAACCATCTCCGTGAGATACGGTGACGCAAAGGCAATTTCAGGCGCATGGTAGTTTGCATCGATGACATCGTTGCGCGCCTGGTTGTATTCGGTCTGGCTGATGTAGCCTTCGCTCAACATGCGTGACAAGACAACGTTACGACGCGCGGTGGCGCGATCGAGCGAGTAGAGCGGGTTAAACGTGGATGGTGCTTTAGGCAGACCCGCGATGGTCGCCATTTCGCTAAGCGTCAACTGCTCTACAGGTTTACCGAAATAGACCTGCGCGGCAGCCCCCACGCCATAGGCGCGGTAACCCAGATAGATCTTGTTGAGGTAAAGCTCAAGGATCTCGTCCTTGCTCAGCAACTGCTCAATGCGGATCGCGAGGAACACCTCTTTGATCTTACGCATCAGCGTCTTTTCAGGGCTGAGGAAGAAGTTACGCGCCAGCTGCTGTGTAATCGTACTTGCCCCCTGAGAGGCATGGCCTGAGAACAGCGCAACGCTTGCGGCACGGAAAATCCCCACCGGGTCGACACCGTGGTGCTCGTAGAAACGGCTGTCCTCGGTGGCGATAAACGCTTTCACCATTGTGGGTGGAATTTGTTTTAAGGTCAGTGGAATACGGCGCTTTTCGCCATATTGCGCCATCAACTCACCGTCGGCGCTATAGACCTGCATAGGGATCTGGAGCCGCACATCACGAAGCGTGGCGACATCAGGTAGCTGTGGCTCAATATATTTGTACAAACCATAAATCGAGCCTGCTCCCAGCAGAATGCAACAGACTGCAAGGATTAATAAATACTTTACGAACTTCACCGGAGATTTCCCATTTGGTTTCACTTGGGCAGTTTCTAAACAATCGCGCGGTAGTATAAAGGCAAGCCTGATTCATTGATATAGCCGTCAACCTGGCGGGCGATAAGGAGATCGTGAAGCATGGCTTTTAAAACATGGCAAACAGGCGTTCATATTCAACAGGATAAGGTGCTGGCTGTGGCGCTGACCCGGGAGAGGTCTGGCTGGAGATTGCGCCGCTGGTGGGCGGTTCCCCTGGCCGAAGGGATTATCCTGGATGGGAAAATTTGTCAGCCAGAACAACTGGTTGACGCTTTACGCGACTGGCGGCGGATGTTGCCGCATTACCACCGTGTCTTTCTCTCGTTCCCTGCGGCACGTACCCTGCAAAAATCGCTGCCTCGTCCGGCTATCGCGCTACGCGACAGCGAGCAGCTCTCCTGGCTAGGGGCGGCGCTCTCGCGTGAGCTGGAAATGCCCGCAGATGCGCTGTGCTTCGATTACGCCCAGGACACGTTCAGCAACACATTTCATGTGACTGCCGCACAAAACAAAGAGGTTGAAACGCTTTTGTCGCTGGCGAAAACGCTACGTTTGCGACTGGTGACGATTACCCCGGATGCAGGCGCGCTGGCTAATCTTCTCCCGGCAGTCGCCCCCGCGCAGTGCGTCGCCTGGCGTGATAAGCACCAGTGGCTGTGGGCAATGCGCCACCAGTGGGGGCGTCGTTTTACCACAGAAGCGGAAAATGTGACTGAGCTGGCGGCGCTGCTGGCGCTCACCTCTGAAGACATCGCGCTGTTTGATGCTGTTCGCAATCCGTGGGAAACGCTGGTCCGTTGCCAGCCGCCGTTACCTGAGTGTGGGGCCGACTACACCATCGCTCTGGCGCTGGCTATGAGCGAGGTTCCTGAATGAACATGACAAACTTCATGCCGTGGCGACAGCAACGACGCGTGCGATGCCTGCGTTTCTGGGCTGTAGCTTTTGCGGCAACGTTACTGCTGGTCCTGATGGTGTTTTTCAGTTTGAGGATGAACAACGTTGTGAAACTGCGAGTCCTGCAAAGTGAGCTGATGGGAACGCAATCCGTCCAGCATGCACTTGCGTCTCGTCAGAGACAGACCACCGCAGGGCCGATACCCGCGATCCGGCCCCAGCGCCTGACGTGGCAACCGGTGCTGGAATCACTCTCCGACGTGATCCCGCCCGAGGTCTGGCTCACAGAGCTTCGTTACCAGCCCCCTTCGCTGATGCTTATCGGGTATGCCACCTCGCTCCCGGCGCTTTCTGTACTGCGCGATGCGCTCAGGCAAATAGCGGGTTTTACTTCAGGGCCTGCAGGTGAACTACAGCAGGATCGCCAGGGGCGCTGGATGTTCACTTTTCAGCTCAAGAGCCAGGGGTAGCGTGTGAACATCCTGCTTGAACGCTGGTGCGAAAGCCGCCCCGGGTGTCGGGTGCTCGGTTGGTGTCTGGGAACCGTTTTTCTGGGGGCGGTTGCATGGGGAACGCTGCTCAGGCCGGTACATTTGCAGTGTGTTGCACTCCGGTTACAGGTGACTGATGCCGTACGAACCAACGTGTCGCTGTGGCCTGCCGCCAGCAAGGTACCGTACCAGACTGAAACGGTTGAAGCCCGGGTGGTGCAACCTTTTTCGCCGTTAGATTTTCAGGTTGATGGTACCCGGCTGGTTTACTGGAAACCGCTGCAGAGCGGAGGGGAACTGACGCTGGATACTGACTGGCAGGCGATACCAGCTGTCTTTTCCCGCCTGATGAAGCGGGATGTGCAGGTTTCTGCTTTCGCCATTTCTCCACATGATGCGGGGCTACGTTTGCACATGCAGCTGGAGCAAGAACATGCGGAATAGTGCGCGATACCTGCTCGTCTGTTCTGCGCTGTTACTGACCGGGATGCGCGACCCTTTTCATCCGCCGGACGATCCCTGCGCCATTGGGGAGCTTGCACAGTGGCACTATCACGGAATGGTGAGGGGGAGTATGGATGTGGGCATTTTGCAGGACGGGCAAAAGCGCTGGCATCGCCTGAAAACAGAAGAACGCTTATCTGTGGGCTGGCGGGTGATGGCGATGAATGAAACGGAACTGGTCGTGGATGTGGGGGCAGCATGCGAACCGGAACAATGGACGTGGCAACGAGAAGGAACGAAAAAGCATGAAAATAAGGATAGCGCTATTGTTGCTGGTGTTCAGTAACTCGCTGGTAGCAGCACCGAAACCGGTCACGCTCGTGGTGGATGATATCCCTGTCGTTCAGGTACTACAGGCACTCGTTATGCAGGAAAACCGTAATCTGGTGGTATCGCCTGATGTGAGCGGCTCACTGTCGCTCAACCTGACGCGTGTCCCGTGGCGACAGGCACTTCAGACGGTCGTTACCAGCGCCGGGCTTGTTCTGCATGAAGATAAGGGCATTTTTTATGTGTATACCGCGGCCTGGCAGCGAGAACAGCAAACGCGTAAGGAGCAAGAACAGGCGCGTCGACAACTCGATGCGCCGCTGGTAGCGCAGAGCATTTCCTTTTCTTACGCTGATGCCGAAACGCTACAAAAAGCAGCAGAAAAACTCCTGAGTCCAAAGGGGAGTTTATCTGTCGACAAACGCACCAACCGCCTGCTGGTTCGGGATAACCAGGTGGTACTGGATACGCTACAGCACTGGGCGACCCAGATGGACATTCCTGTCGCGCAGGTAGAGCTGGCGGCACATATCGTGACAATCAACGAAAAAAGCCTGCGCGAGCTGGGTGTGAAATGGAATCTTGCGGAGGCTACGGAAGCGGGCAAAGTGGGGCAGATCACCACGTTGGGTTCCGACTTATCCGTTGCCAGCGCCACGACTCATGTCGGTTTTAACATTGGACGCATTAACGGCAGGTTACTGGATCTGGAACTGTCGGCGCTGGAGCAAAAACAGCAGGTCGATATTATCGCCAGTCCGCGATTGTTGGCCTCACATATGCAGCCAGCCAGCATCAAGCAGGGTAGCGAAATTCCTTACCAGGTCTCCAGCGGAGACAGTGGGGCAACGTCTGTGGAATTTAAAGAGGCGGTGCTGGGGATGGAGGTCACACCCATTGTCCTGCCTGGGGGCCGCGTGCGCCTGAAGCTGCACATCAGTGAAAACATGCCGGGGCAGGTGTTGCAGCAGGCCGATGGCGAAACGCTGGCAATTGATAAGCAAGAGATAGAAACGCAAGTAGAGGTAAAAAGTGGAGAAACGCTGGCACTGGGCGGTATTTTCTCACAAAAGAATAAAACCGGGAGTGATAGCGTGCCGGGGCTTGGGAAAATCCCCTGGCTTGGGCAGCTTTTTCGCCACGACGGAAAAGACAACGAACGACGAGAGTTAGTGGTGTTTATTACCCCGCGCCTGGTCGGCATTCACTGATGGGTAACGATCCCCGCAATGATTTTGCATTCAGTTTGTTGCAGATGTTTGACGTGGGGCATGAATTAGCATACAAGGAGTACCGATTTGAGTTGGACTTACGGTCTTGTTGCCTTACGCGTCTGGTGCGGTGATTTAATCAGTTGCCAAACAAGCCGGAGTATTGAGATAATTTTTAGTCTGACTCTCGCTCTATTGCATATGAGGTTTCAGTTCATGTCCTGCTACGCCGGATGTTTGCGCAGCGGGGATTACCATTAACGAATAGTCTTAGTAGTACCGAAAAAATGGCAGAGAAACGCAATATCTTTCTGGTTGGGCCTATGGGTGCCGGCAAAAGCACTATTGGGCGTCAGTTAGCTCAACAACTCAATATGGAATTTTACGATTCTGATCAAGAGATTGAGAAACGAACCGGAGCTGATGTGGGCTGGGTCTTCGATGTAGAAGGCGAAGAAGGTTTCCGTGACCGAGAAGAAAAAGTGATCAACGAACTCACGGAAAAACAGGGCATTGTGCTGGCAACTGGCGGCGGCTCTGTGAAATCTCGCGAAACCCGCAACCGTCTCTCCGCCCGTGGCGTAGTGGTCTATCTTGAGACGACCATTGAAAAACAGCTGGCACGTACGCAGCGCGATAAAAAGCGCCCGTTGCTGCAGGTTGAAACGCCGCCACGCGAAGTTCTGGAAGCCCTGGCCGGTGAACGCAATCCTCTGTACGAAGAGATTGCTGATGTGACCATTCGTACTGACGATCAGAGCGCTAAAGTGGTTGCAAACCAGATTATTCATATGCTGGAAAGCAACTGATTCTGGCTTTATATACACTCGCCTGCGGGTAAAAGCATTAAAGGTGGATGTCGCGTCATGGAGAGGATTACAGTTACTCTCGGGGAACGTAGTTACCCTATCACCATCGCGGCTGGTTTGTTTAACGACCCAGCTTCCTTCTTACCACTGAAAGCGGGTGATCAGGCGATGCTGGTCACCAATGAGACACTGGCTCCGCTTTATCTCGACCGTGTTCGCCAGCTGCTTGAGCAGGCGGGCGTGAAAGTCGACAGTGTGATTCTGCCCGATGGCGAGCAGTATAAAAGCCTGGCGGTGCTGGACACCGTCTTTACCGCATTACTGCAAAAACCGCACGGTCGCGATACGACACTGCTTGCCCTGGGCGGCGGTGTTGTGGGTGATCTGACGGGGTTTGCGGCTGCAAGCTATCAACGTGGTGTGCGCTTTATTCAGATCCCAACCACGCTGTTGTCTCAGGTCGACTCTTCCGTTGGTGGCAAAACGGCAGTCAACCATCCGCTTGGTAAAAACATGATTGGCGCGTTCTACCAGCCTGCATCGGTGGTGGTGGATCTCGACTGTCTGAAAACCTTGCCAAAACGCGAGCTGGCTTCTGGCCTTGCTGAAGTGATCAAATACGGCATTATTCTTGATGGCGAGTTCTTCATCTGGCTGGAAGAGAATATGGATGCATTGTTGCACCTGGATGAGGCTGCACTGGCATACTGCATTCGTCGTTGCTGTGAACTGAAAGCGGAAGTTGTTGCGGCAGACGAGCGTGAAACGGGCTTACGTGCTTTACTGAATCTGGGGCATACGTTTGGCCACGCGATTGAAGCCGAAATGGGCTATGGCAACTGGCTTCACGGTGAGGCGGTTGCTGCCGGTATGGTCATGGCAGCACGCACCTCTGAACGCCTGGGTCAGTTCAAACCGGAAGAGACGGCGCGCATCATCACACTGCTTGAGCGTGCTGGCCTGCCGGTCACCGGACCTCAGGTGATGTCTGCACAAGCGTATTTACCCCACATGATGCGCGATAAAAAAGTATTGGCAGGTGAGATGCGTCTTGTACTCCCACTTGCAATAGGGAAGAGTGAAGTGCGCGGCGGAGTGCCGCACGAAGTCGTTCTTGGCGCTATTGCTGATTGTCAGCAGTCGTAACAACTAGAAAGGTCAGGCCACGGTAACAGGTGGTCGTTTAGCTTCAGGTGAAATGCAAAGTCGTTGGCATAAGCCTTTGAGTGGGGTGTTAAATGGATGAATTCAAACCAGAAGACGAGCTGAAACCCGATCCCAGCGATCGTCGTACTGGTCGTTCTCGTCAATCTTCAGAACGTGATAACGAGCCGCAGATCAACTTTGACGATGTTGAGCTGGATGCAGACGATCGTCGCTCTTCGCGTAGCCGCAATGCGCGTGATGAGCGAGAAGAAGAGGGTTATGAGTCCGAAGAAGATTCAATGGACGAAGAGCCTGTAGAGCGTCGCCCGCGTAAACGTAAAAAAGCGGCAGCGCCGAAACCGGCGTCCCGCCAGTACATCATGATGGGGCTTGGCGTTCTGGTGCTTGTGCTGCTGATTGTCGGTATTGGCTCCGCGCTGAAAGCACCGTCAACGAACTCAAGTGAGCAAACGGCTTCCTCTGAGAAAAGCATCAACCTTTCTGGTAATGATGCGGGCACTCAGGCGAACGGCACACAGCCAGCGCCAGGTGCCGCTTCTACAGAGCAGACTGCCGCTAACAACACCACGACGCCGCAGGATGTTTCTCTGCCGCCAGTTTCTTCTACCCCGGCTCAGGGTCAGGCACCTGCTACGCCAGAAGGCCAGCAGCGTGTAGAAGTTCAGGGTGACCTGAACAATGCGCTGACGCAGCCGCAAAACCAGGAACAGGTGAACAACGTAGTGGCTAACTCTACACTGCCAACTGAACCTGCAACTGTCGCACCGATTCGTGGTGGTAGCGCTCAGCCGCAAACCGCCGCTACGGAAACCAAACCGCACCAGACACAAACTGCACCGCGTCCGGAACGTAAGCAGGCGGTGATTGAGCCTAAGCGTGAAATCAAACCTCAGGCCGTGGTAAAAGCACCTGAAGTAAAAGCACCTGCTCAGACGAAACCTGTTGTTAGTGAGCCGGTGAAAGCACCAGCCACAACGGCTGCACCGAAAGCGACGGTAACGACAACAGCGCCGGCTGCTACTGCCACTACCGCACCGACTACAGCCACTACCGCACCAGCTGCAACCGCATCCAGCGACGCTGCAGGTAAAACGGCGGGCAACGTAGGTTCTCTGAAGTCTGCGCCATCCAGCAACTACACGCTGCAGCTGAGCAGTTCGTCTAACTATGACAACCTCAACGGTTGGGCGAAGAAATCGAATCTGAAAAACTATGTGGTTTATCAGACGACCCGTAACGGGCAGCCGTGGTATGTGCTGGTAACCGGCGTTTATGCTTCCAAAGACGAAGCGAAACGGGCTGTTGCGACACTGCCAGCCGATGTTCAGGCGAAGAACCCGTGGGCGAAGCCGATTCATCAGGTGCAGGCCGATCTGAAGTAATGTTTAAAGCGCAGGATGCTGTCGGAGCTTTCTCCACAGCCGGAGAAGGTGTAATCAGTTAGTCAGCATGAAAAAAAATCGCGCTTTTCTGAAATGGGCAGGGGGGAAATACCCCCTGCTCGATGATATTAAAAAGCACCTGCCACAAGGCGAGTGTCTTATCGAGCCCTTCGTGGGGGCGGGATCGGTGTTCCTGAATACCGATTTTTCTCGTTATATCCTGGCGGATATCAACAGCGACCTTATCAGCCTCTATAACATCGTCAAACGACGTACTGATGAGTACGTGGAAGAGGCGCGTAAGCTGTTTACGCCAGAGAACAACCACCCGGACATCTACTATCAGTTTCGCGCGGAGTTTAACCAGAGCAAGGATCCCTTCCGCCGTGCGCTGTTGTTCCTCTATCTGAACCGTCATGGCTACAATGGCCTGTGCCGGTATAATCTGCGTGGTGAATTTAACGTGCCGTTTGGCCGCTATAAGCGCCCGTATTTTCCGCAGACCGAGTTGTATCACTTTGCTGAAAAAGCGCAGAATGCTGAATTCCACTGCCTCTCGTATGAAGAGTGTATGGATCGTGCAGACGCAAATTCGGTGGTCTATTGTGACCCGCCTTATGCGCCGCTGTCTGCAACGGCGAACTTCACCGCCTATCACACTAACAGCTTCAGCCCGGCCGAGCAGGCCCGTCTGGCGGAGATGGCGGAAAAGCTGGTCAGCAAAAGAATTCCGGTGTTAATTTCGAATCACGATACCCCTGATACGCGCGAATGGTACAAAGCCGCGAAGCATTTTCAGGTCAAGGTGCGGCGTAGCATTAGCAGCAACGGCGGCACACGTAAAAAGGTGGACGAACTCCTGGCTCTTTATCGCCCCTGAGCCGTTTTGCCCGCCGGTAAACACACTTCAAGGAGATGCGGATGAAACAGTTTTTGATTGCTCCCTCAATTCTGTCGGCCGATTTTGCCCGCCTGGGTGAAGACACTGCCAAAGCACTTGCGGCTGGGGCGGATGTCGTCCATTTCGACGTTATGGATAATCACTACGTTCCCAATCTGACTATCGGCCCGATGGTACTCAAGGCGCTGCGTAATTACGGCATCACCGCACCGATTGACGTGCACCTGATGGTGAAACCTGTCGACCGTATCGTGCCTGATTTTGCCGCGGCGGGGGCGAGTATCATTACCTTCCATCCGGAAGCCTCTGAACATGTGGATCGCACGCTGCAGCTGATCAAAGAGAACGGCTGTAAAGCCGGTCTGGTCTTTAACCCGGCAACGCCGCTGAGCTATCTCGACTACGTGATGGATAAGCTGGACGTGATTTTGCTGATGTCCGTTAACCCGGGCTTTGGCGGTCAGTCGTTTATCCCTCAGACCCTCGATAAACTGCGTGAAGTGCGCCGCCGTATTGATGAGTCTGGCTACGATATCCGTCTGGAAGTGGACGGTGGTGTGAAGGTGAATAACATTGGTGAGATTGCGGCTGCGGGCGCAGATATGTTCGTTGCAGGCTCAGCCATCTTCGACCAACCGGATTACAAAAAAGTCATTGATGAAATGCGCCGTGAACTGGCAAAGGTAAGTCATGGATAAATTGCAGGCAACCCGGGGTGTAGCATTTGACCTCGACGGCACGCTGGTTGACAGCGCGCCAGGCTTAAGCAGCGCCGTCGACCAGGCGCTGTATGCTCTCGAATTACCCGTTGCGGGCGAAGATCGCGTCGTGACGTGGATTGGTAACGGTGCCGATGTGTTGATGGAGCGCGCGTTGACCTGGGCCCGCCAGGAGCGTGCGTCGCAACGTTCTGCACAGGGAAAACCGAGCGTCGATCACGCCGACATTCCGCAGGAAGAACAGCAGCGTGTTCTGCGTAAACTGTTCGATCGTTTCTATGAAGAAACCGTGGAAGAGGGTAGTTTCCTGTTCCCGGATGTTGCCGAAACGCTGAGTGCGCTTCACGCCAAAGGTATCCCGCTGGGGCTGGTGACTAACAAACCGACGCCGTTTGTTGCGCCACTGCTTGAAGCACTGGATATCGCGAAGTATTTCTCCGTGATTGTGGGCGGCGATGACGTGAAGAACAAAAAGCCGCATCCGGAACCGCTTCTGCTGGTGGCAGGAAAATTATCCTTAGCCCCTGCGGAGCTGCTCTTTGTTGGCGATTCACGCAATGATATTCTGGCTGCCAGAGCAGCGGGTTGTCCTTCCGTTGGATTAACCTATGGCTACAACTACGGTGAAGCCATTACGCTGAGTGAACCGGACGTAGTGTTCGACCACTTCAAAGATTTGTTGCCCGCACTCGGGCTTTCGCACAGTGAACATCAGGAATTGAAAAATGACTAAGCCCATCGTTTTTAGTGGCGCACAGCCGTCAGGTGAATTGACCATTGGTAACTACATGGGTGCGTTGCGTCAGTGGGTAAGCATGCAGGATGACTACCATTGCATTTACTGCATCGTGGATCTCCATGCGATCACTGCGCGTCAGGATCCTGAGAAACTGCGTAAAGCCACGCTGGATACGCTGGCGCTGTATCTGGCCTGCGGTATCGATCCGGAAAAAAGCACGATCTTTGTTCAGTCTCACGTACCGGAGCATGCCCAGTTAGGCTGGGCGCTGAACTGCTACACCTATTTCGGTGAGCTGAGCCGCATGACCCAGTTCAAGGATAAATCCGCGCGTTACTCTGAAAACATCAACGCCGGTCTGTTCGACTACCCGGTACTGATGGCGGCAGATATTCTGCTGTACCAGACCAACCAGGTTCCGGTGGGTGAAGACCAGAAGCAGCATCTGGAACTGAGCCGCGATATTGCTCAGCGCTTCAACGCCATTTACGGTGATGTGTTCAAAGTACCAGAGCCGTTTATTCCGAAGTCCGGTGCGCGCGTGATGTCACTGCTGGAGCCGACTAAGAAGATGTCCAAGTCTGACGATAACCGCAACAACGTTATCGGTCTGCTGGAAGACCCGAAATCAGTGGTCAAAAAGCTTAAGCGTGCGGTAACCGATTCTGATGAGCCGCCAGTCGTGCGTTACGACGTGCAGAACAAAGCGGGTGTTTCTAACCTGCTGGACATTCTCTCCGGGGTCACTGGGCAGAGCATTCCTGAGCTGGAACAGCATTTTGAAGGCAAGATGTATGGCCACCTGAAAGGTGAGGTAGCAGATGCCGTTTCCGGTATGCTGACTGAGCTGCAGGCGCGTTACAATCTTTACCGCAACGACGAAGCATTCCTGCAGAAGGTGATGAAAGAGGGCGCGGAAAAAGCCAGCGCACGCGCATCTGAAACCCTGAAAGCCGTGTACGAAGCGATTGGGTTTGTCGCAAAACCATAATGCTCTTTTTCCTCTCCCGCTGGGAGAGGGCAAGGGCATCAGGCCGCACAACCCCTGCACTTCACCAAACAAAAAAACCGGGTAATCCCGGTTTTTTTACGCCTGAAAAACGCTTACTGCTGTGCCGCTGGCCCGCAACCACCAATGATCTTCGAAATGGAGATCGCCGGATGTAGCAGATAATCATAGCTGCAGTTATTTTTGGTGTTTTCAACGTGGCCGGTGCAGGCGGTAAGGGTCGATAACAAGCCCACCAGAACGGCAGCTTTTGCCAGTTTGAACATACACATTCCTTGTCTTAAACAACGTTATTTGGATGCAATTCGAGGGAATAAATGGAAAAGTTCCATTTTGCGAGCGGTATGTTAACGGTGCAGGTAAGAGGGGGGTAGTCCGTTTAAAGACTACCCCGGGAAGGGAAAATATGAGTTAGTGGTTAGAGAACCAGTTCAGTTTTTCGCGCAGTTCGACGACACGGCCCACAACAATCAGCGCCGGGCTTTCAACTTGTTGTGCCAGGTCACTTAACTGCGTCAGCGCTCCCTTCACCACACGCTGCTTAATGGATGTGCCGTTTTCCACCAGTGCGACGGGCATATCTTCATCCATGCCATGTTCCAGTAGTTTCGCCTGAATCGTAGCGGCCTGGTTCAGTCCCATGTAGAACACCAGCGTCTGTTTTTCAGCGGCCAGGTTGTGCCAGTCCAGCTCGCTGCCGGTTTTCAGGTGGCCCGTCACCAGACGTACGCTCTGGGCGTAGTCACGGTGGGTCAATGGAATGCCGGAATAGGCCGAACAGCCGGACGCCGCCGTAATACCGGGTACCACGGAGAACGGAATGCCCGCGTTGCACAGGGTTTCCAGCTCTTCACCGCCACGCCCAAAGATAAACGGATCGCCACCTTTCAGGCGTACCACGCGTTTTCCTTTTTGCGCTTCCCGCAGCAGGATCTGGTTAATTTCTTCCTGTGGTACGCAGTGGTAGCCTGCGCGTTTGCCCACAAATACGCGGTCGGCATCCCGGCGCACCAGGTTCATAATGTCATCGGAGACCAGGCGGTCGTAGACCACGATATCCGCCTGTTGGATCTGTTGTAGCCCTTTCAGCGTCAGCAAGCCAGCATCGCCAGGCCCCGCGCCCACCAGTACCACTTCTCCGCGATGATCCAGTGGTTCGGTGAGAAGTTGTTCTGTCGTCTCTTCAACGGCTTTCTGATCCTGATTTGCCAGCGACTGCGCCAGCCTGTCGTTCACAAAGAATTTTTCCCAGAAACGGCGACGCTCGCCGACGGTGGAGAACGTTTTCTTCACGCGGGAACGCAGCTGGCCGGCATAGTGCGCCACCTGGCCGAGATGCTGGGGCAGAACCGCTTCCAGCTTTTCACGCAGCAGGCGAGCCAGCACCGGAGACGTTCCGCCGGACGATACCGCCACCATCAGCGGAGAACGGTCGATAATCGACGGCATAATAAAGCTGGCTTCTTTGGGGGCGTCCACTACGTTACAGAAGATACGGCGGGATTCGCAGGCGTTGCTGACGCGCTGGTTCACTTCATCGTCGTCTGTGGCAGCGATGGTCAGCCAGCAGGTATCGAGCAGGGACTCGTCGAACTCTCCCTGCGCCAGGGTCAGCATTCCAGCTTTCGCCCAGGCGTCAAACTGCGGAGCGAAGGAGAGTGCGTTTACGGTAAGCCGGGCACCTGCCTCTAACAGCAGACGTGCTTTACGTTCAGCCACATCGCCGCCGCCCACAAGCAGGCAGTCGCGATGGCGTAATTGACAGAAAATAGGCAGGTGATCCACGACATTACCTCTTAAGAATGGGCTTTCGCCTGAGCCGTTGCGATGTTTGCCGGAGTCGGACGCTCCGCTTTAGGGGTAGCATACCAGTAACCTAACCCCATAAACACTGCACCTGAAAGAGTATTGCCCAGTGTTACCCACAACAGGTTATGGCCGATACCCGAAAGGGTGAAGGCATCGCTGTGATGGCCGAACCAGGAAAGGGCAAACAACGTCATGTTGGCAACGGAGTGCTCGTAGCCGGAAGCGATAAATGCCAGCAGACACCACCAGATAGCGATGAACTTCGCCGCGCCTTCGGTACGGATTGCCATCCAGATAGCAAGGCAGACCAGCCAGTTACACAGCGCGCCCTTAAAGAACAGCACCATCGCAGGCTGTGTGGTTTTTGCCAGCGCGACGGTGTGTACGATGCTGGTATCAACCGGCAGTAAACTCCCGCCTCCCCAGCTGTACAGCAGTGCTACAAATATGGAACCCAGCAGGTTACCCACCCAGGTCTGAGGCAGAATTGCCCACATCTGTCCGTGGCTGATAGTGCCCGCTTTCACGCCCAGCGTCAGGAACATCGTGTGGCCGGTGAAAAGCTCAGAACCGGCGATGATCACCAGGGTTAAAGCAATACCAAAGGTTGCACCCATGACCAGTGGACGCACGGAAGGGTCGAGCAGATTACCGAGAGTGAAAATTAAAATAATCCCCAGACCCACATAGGCACCCGCCATTGCGGAGCTGACCCAGAAGCCGAGCGGATTATTTTGGCTGAGCCGTGCAATGCGCGCAGCGTTAGCCGCACACTTATTAATAGTGTCTGTAAACATGGTTTGATTATCCTGAAAAATAAAAGAAATAGTTTAAAAAAGGGAGGCATTGCGCCTCCCTCAAAATCGTTAACTGCGTAACTGTACTTTGCCATCCTTCACCCGGATGTCGTAATGCTTCACCGAGTGGCTCTCATCTTCCATGCAGTGCCCGTCGCTTAAGCGGAAGCGCTGCTTTTTCAATGGGCTGGCGACCCATAACTCGCCCTGATGCTCTGCAATCAACCCACGGGAGAGCACGCTGGCGTCGAAGAACGGGTCGATATTGCTGATGGCAAAAACCTGTTCATCGTGGCGAGGGCGGAAAATCGCGACCTGCTCTTTACCCAGCAGCGCACAGACGCCGGTTGCTGGCAGGATGTCGTTAATGTTGCAAATGTTTACCCACTGGCTCATGCGTTTTCCTCCACCAGCGTGACCGGAATGCGTTCATAAGGCGTCGCCGGGCGATGCTGTGCGCGCTCAGGCACAACCTGCACGTTCGGGTCGCGCTGGGTGCTGTTGATAAAGTGTTTGAAACGAGTCTGCGCCGCCGGGGTGTTGACGGTTTCAGTCCACTCGCAAATCACCGCCTCGCGCAGTCGGGCCATCCCGGATTCCAGCTGTTCATTCAGGCCCAGTTTGTCGTCGATGATGACCGATTTCAGGTAGTCGATGCCGCCATCCAGATTATCCAGCCAGGAGGCGGTACGGGTCAGCTTGTCGGCGGTACGGATGTAGAACATCATGAAGCGGTCGAGATACTGGATCAGCGTATCGTGGTCGAGGTCTGCCGCCAGCAGGTCTGCATGGCGTGGTTTCATCCCACCGTTGCCGCACACGTACAGGTTCCAGCCTTTCTCGGTGGCGATAATACCCACGTCTTTACCCTGTGCTTCCGCACATTCACGGGTACATCCGGAGACACCGAACTTCATTTTGTGCGGCGTACGGATGCCTTTGTAGCGGTTTTCCAGCTCAACGCCGAAGCCTACGCTGTCGCCCACGCCGTAGCGGCACCAGGTGCTGCCCACGCAGGTTTTTGCCATACGCAGCGCTTTGGCATACGCGTGGCCGGTTTCGAAGCCCGCTTCAATCAGCTGACGCCAGATTTCTGGCAGGTCATCTTTCTGGGCACCAAACAGACCGATACGCTGGGAACCGGTGATTTTGGTGTACAGATTAAATTCACGTGCAATACGGCCTACGGCCACCAGCCCTTCCGGAGTGATTTCGCCACCGGCAGAACGTGGGATCACGGAGTAGGTACCGTCTTTCTGGATGTTTGCCAGGAAGTTGTCGTTGGTGTCCTGCAGAGGTGTGTGTTCTGGTTTGAGCACATACTCGTTCCAGCAGGAGGCCAGCAGGGAACCAACCGTTGGTTTACACACTTCACAGCCGTAACCCTGGCCGTGTTTTGCCAGCAGTTCGTCGAAGGTTTTGATACCTTCCACGCGGATCAGATGGTACAGCTCCTGGCGAGAGTAAGAGAAGTGCTCGCACAGGTTGTTGTTTACTTCGATGCCCTGTTTCGCCAGCTCGGCGTTCAGTACCTGAGTGACCAGTGGGATACAGCCGCCGCAGCCGGTACCGGCTTTGGTTTCCGCTTTCAGGGCCGCAACGGTGTGGCAGCCTTTGTTGATGGCAGAAATCAACATGCCTTTGGTGACATCGAAGCAGGAGCAAATCTGCGCGCTGTCTGGCAGTTTATCCACGCCGATAGACGGCTTGCCGCTGGAGGCGTGAGCCGGGAGGATCAGCGCGTCCGGGTTTTCCGGCAGTTCAATGGCGTTCAGCACCAGCTGTAGCAGGTTACCGAAGTCGCTGGTATCCCCGACCAGTACCGCACCGAGCAGGGTTTTGTTGTCCTGGCTTACGATCAGACGCTTATAGACTTCTTTGCTCTCATCGAGATAAACATAGCTGCGGGAGTTTGGAGTGCGACCATGCGCATCGCCAATACCGCCTACGTCCACGCCCAGCAGCTTCAGCTTGGCGCTCATGTCTGCGCCGGTGAAGGCGTTTTCGCTGCCGAGGATATGGTCAACGGCGACCTGCGCCATCTTGTACCCCGGAGCCACCAGACCGTATACGCGGTTATTCCAGCTGGCACATTCCCCGATTGCGTAGATATCCGGGTCGGAGGTCTGGCAGGAATCATTAATCATGATCCCGCCGCGCTGCGCCACGGCCAGACCGCACTGGGTGGCCATTTTGTCGCGCGGGCGAATACCCGTAGAGAAGACAATAAAGTCCACTTCCAGCTCGCTGCCGTCGGCAAAGCGCATCGTTTTACGCGCTTCAGTACCTTCCTGAACGATCTCTTTGGTGTTCTTGCTGGTGTGAACTTTCACACCCATACTTTCGATTTTACGCTTAAGCTGATCACCACCCATGTGGTCCAGCTGTTCAGCCATCAGCATCGGGGCAAATTCGATGACGTGGGTTTCAACGCCGAGGTTTTTCAGCGCGCCAGCCGCTTCCAGACCCAGCAGTCCGCCACCGACGACGGCACCGCGTTTACTGCGGCGGGCACAGTTTTCGATTGCCTTCAGGTCTTCAATGGTACGGTAAACGAAGCAATCCTGGGTTTCCGAGCCTTTAATTGGCGGGATCCACGGATATGAGCCAGTCGCCATGATCAGTTTGTCGTAGAAAACCGTGCGTCCGGCGCTGGAGTGGATCACTTTTTCCTGACGGTTGATGGTGATAGCGCGTTCGCCTACCAGCACTTTTACGCCATGCTTCTCGTAAAACCCTTCACGTACCAAAGAAAGCTCTTCAGCGGTATGGTGGGCGAAGTAGGAAGATAAGTGCACACGGTCGTACGCTTTACGGGGTTCTTCACAAAATACGGTAATATCGAACCGGGCTGCGTCAGCTTTATCGAGAAGATCCTCAATAAAGCGGTGGCCGACCATACCGTTACCGATGATAGCGAGTCTGACTTTGCTCATTTTTGCCTCGATTTCTTTTCTATTACTGCCTACCTTAACGATTCAGCAGAGGCGCTTATTGATGCAAATCAAATACGCCTTCACCTACTACTTAGGTGGTAGATTGCTGATTTGTCAGGATTTTTATAAGTTATAGAAATCACAGGCTTTTCGTTGTCGTCGATTTTGTGTACCAATCAGGGTGCTCATTTTTAAAAATGGGTACTCCTAAATTTCAGCCGCATTTTTCGGGGGAAAGGTATGTCTACAACACCGCTTTGGCTGGTTCAGAATGTTCGTTTACCGGGTCGTGATGGGCTGTGGCAACTTGCCATTGAGAACGGTCGTTTTGGTGATATCACGCCAATGGACGATACCCGCGCCGAAAGTTACGAGATCTTAAATGCCCGTGGAGGGCTCGCGATCCCGCCGTTTATTGAGCCGCATATTCACCTCGATACCACCCAGACGGCGGGTGAGCCGAACTGGAATCAGTCCGGCACGCTCTTTGAAGGCATTGAGCGCTGGGCCGAGCGCAAGGCGCTGCTCAGCCACGAAGATGTGAAGGCGCGTGCCTGGAAGACGCTGAAGTGGCAAATTGCTAACGGTATCCAGTTCGTCCGTACTCACGTGGATGTTTCTGACCCGACGCTCACCGCGCTGAAGGCGATGCTGGAGGTGAAGCAGGAGGCCGCGCCGTGGGTCACGCTGCAAATCGTGGCGTTTCCGCAGGAAGGTATCCTCTCCTACCCGAACGGCGCGGCGTTGCTGGAAGAGGCGTTAAAGCTGGGGGCGGATGTGGTGGGAGCAATCCCGCATTTTGAGTTCACCCGTGAGTATGGCGTGCAGTCGCTGCACATCGCCTTTGCACTGGCAAAGAAATATGACCGTCCGCTGGATATTCACTGCGATGAAATCGACGATGAACAGTCCCGATTCGTGGAGACGGTGGCGACGCTGGCGTATGAGGCGGGTATCGGCCCGCGTGTGACCGCCAGCCACACTACCGCCATGCACTCCTATAACGGCGCTTACACTTCGCGGCTGTTTCGTCTGCTGAAAATGTCGGGTATTAACTTTGTGGCGAACCCGCTGGTGAACATTCACCTTCAGGGTCGCTTTGACGACTATCCGAAACGCCGGGGCATTACCCGCGTGAAAGAACTTCAGGAGGCGGGGATTAACGTCTGCTTCGGTCATGATGATGTCTTTGATCCGTGGTACCCGCTTGGCACCGGCAATATGCTGCAGGTGCTGCATATGGGGTTACACGTGTGTCAGATGATGGGCTATCCGCAAATCGACAGCGGCCTGAATCTGATTACCCATAACAGTGCCCGAACCTTTGGTCTGAGCGATTACGGTATCGGGACGGGGAACCCGGCAAACCTGGTTATTCTGCCTGCGGAGAGTGGGTTTGAAGCGGTGCGTTGTCAGGTTCCGGTACGCTGGTCGATTCGTCAGGGGCGCATTATCGCCACCACGCAGCTGGCGCAGACCTGGATCCAGATGGATAGCGGGGGAGAAGAGGTGAGCTTTGCCAGAAACAGCCCCTCTGCTGAGAGCAAAGGGGCGTCGGAGGATTAGTGAGAAGCCGCTGCCGCGCCGTGCTGGCGGTGGCGGGTCACAAAACCGAGAACGAAGCACATAATGAACACCACAGCGTAAAGGCCGTTAGCCGTGTGCAGTGCAGCCAGCGGGCCGCTGTGGGCCACAATCGGGCCGGTGACCACGAAGGTCAGCATGGTGCCGATGGTGCCACAGGTCAGCACGAAGTTAACCAGTTTTGGCGAGGCCACTTTGGTTTGCAAAGAGCCCAGGGTGATGATCGAGGTGTAAATCGCGCTGGAGAAGAAGCCCAGGGTCAGAATGAACCACGGCATGTGTTCCGGGGAACCGTTGATGAACAGATACATCAGTACGGTTGCCATCCCTGCCAGCACGGTCAGAATGCGCTGCAGGTCGAAGAAGCGCAGGATGAAGCTAAACGCCCACATGCCGAACATGTAAGACATCCAGAAATCGCTTACCAGTTTGCCTGCGTCATTCAGGCTCATGCCCAGACCTTTGGCGTATTCCGGTACCCAGGAGATAAAGCCCAACTGGCCCAGGATGTAGCACAGGGCGGCGATGGAGAGGAACAAGACGCCGATGCCCCACTTTTCTTTCGCGACAGGTTCAGCCGTGGTCTGTGCTTTTTTGCCCAGAACCGGGAATTCGCAACCGAAGGTCAGGATAAAGATCGCCACGTAGACCAGGCCGATGCAGGCATACACCCAGTACCATTCAATGCTGCGCGCCAGCAGAACGGCAGCGACCATCGGGAAGATCATCCCGGCCATGCTGAAGAAGGAGTCGGTAAACAGCAGACGCGCGCCGCGCTGACGGCCTTCATACATGTGGGTGATGAGGAACGTCCCGATAGACATCGTGATCCCACTCACCAGGCCAAGTACGAACATGGCGGCAGAGAACAGGGCGATGCTGTGGCTTAACATCAGGCCTGCCACGGCGGCGAGCATGAGCACAAAACCAAAACGCAGCTGCGTTTTCAGTGGCACGATTTCCATCAGCCAGGCGTTCAGGAAGATGGAGATCAGGATCCCCGCGTTGAGGAAGGTGAAGGTATTACTCATGCTGGAAACGGGCAGCTGGAAGTAGTCTGCGATATTTCCCATCACCATCCCGGTGACGATCACCAACGCGCCAGTCAGGGCGTAGGAGAAGAAGCTGATCCATGTGAGCTTGATGCGATTGCTGTTAGTCATGTCTGGCCTGTTCAAAGTAAAATAAAACGCATCGACTGCGTTTGAGCGGGCAGATTTTAGTCGCGAAAGTGATCTATTTAAATCTTTTCCAGAAAATTAGATCTTCGTTACAATATTTTATGTGATGCGAATCACATCTTTTACTGGTGTGTTCAATCGTTTGCGTGGTTACAACTGTTTCAATTTCGTAAAATTAGGTAAAAGGCTGGCCTCGGTTCATACTGCTCTTTAGAATCAGACCATTCGCTTTCTATACTGCGCTTTGTTAAGGAATTCTCATGCTCAAATCAACACTGGCGGCTGTCGCAGCTGTGTTTGCTCTTTCTGCCGTTTCCCCTGCTGCGCTGGCAGCAAAAGGAGACCCTCACGTCCTGCTGACGACCTCTGCCGGGAATATTGAGCTGGAACTGAATAGCCAGAAAGCTCCTGTTTCTGTGAAAAACTTCCTCGACTACGTGAACAGTGGTTTCTACAACAACACCACGTTCCACCGTGTGATCCCAGGCTTTATGGTGCAGGGCGGTGGCTTTAACGAGCAAATGCAGCAAAAACAGCCGAATCCACCCATTAAGAACGAAGCGGACAACGGCCTGCTGAACAAACGTGGCACCATCTCTATGGCGCGTACTGCAGATAAAGACAGCGCCACCAGCCAGTTCTTCCTGAACGTTGCAGACAACGCCTTCCTCGACCACGGTCAGCGTGACTTCGGTTATGCGGTCTTCGGTAAAATTGTGAAAGGAATGGATGTCGCTGATAAGATCTCTCAGGTACCTACCCACGACGTTGGCCCATACCAGAACGTGCCGTCAAAACCGGTGGTTATCCTCTCAGCCAAAGTTCTGCCGTAACTGTCTTTGACACGGGCACGCTTCGCCCGTGTTATTTAGCCCTCCCTGCGAAAGCGCGTTTTGCTGCTTATACTTGTGGCAAACGGACACATTCAGGGAGGCGTTAAGTGAAAAAACTCACCGACAAGCAAAAATCCCGTCTCTGGGAACAGCAACGTACTGTGAATTTTCAGGCCAGCTGCCGCCTTGAAGAGGGGAATGGTCCTTCTGCCTCTCTCATCGGGACGCTGCCGCTTGGGCCACATGCGCCCGGGTTGCCCCATCTGTGCGCCATTCACTACCATCTCTATCACGGACTCGTGGAGAATGCAGGCAAGTACCGTCGCGTCGATATTTCTAAGGGCGATATCCTGTTTTGCCACTTTGACTACATCGAGAAAGCCGGTAACGAATTGATGGAAAAACTGGAAAATGAAGGTTATCTGGTGGGATGTGGAAAAGAGGCGTTTATTGCCAGGATCAGCCACTACTATTGTGAAATTAACATGCTGCATCCTTTTATGAGCGGTAATGGTATTGCACAGCGCATTTTCTTTGAACAACTGGCTATCCACGCCAGTTACTTGCTGGACTGGCGCGATATCGATCCGGCCCACTGGAAGCGTGCCAATCAGAACGGAGCAATGGGGGATTTGACGGCCCTGAGCGCGATCTTTCGCAAAGTGGTGAGCGAAGCACGGGAAACTGAGTAGAATAGAGCGGCCTTTTTGTTCTGGAGCCGCCATGATCCTGCTGATTGATAACTACGATTCCTTCACCTGGAACCTTTACCAGTATTTCTGCGAACTGGGTGCAGAGGTCGTTGTTCGCCGTAATGACGACATCAGCCTGGCAGAGATTGAAACGCTGGCCCCGCAGAAAATTGTCATCTCGCCAGGGCCGTGTACCCCGTCGGAGTCCGGTATCTCTCTGGACGTTATCCGCCACTATGCGGGTAAGCTACCGATCCTGGGCGTCTGCCTGGGTCATCAGGCCATTGCTCAGGTCTTTGGTGCGACCATCGTTCGCGCGGCCACAGTGATGCACGGCAAAACGGCACCGGTTACCCACACGGGTACTGGCGTGTTCACGGGGTTAAATAATCCGTTAACCGTCACCCGCTACCATTCTCTGGTCATTGATCCGCCAACCCTGCCCGCCTGTTTTGACGTGACTGCCTGGAGTGAAACGCAGGAGATCATGGGGATTCGCCACCGTGAATGGGATCTTGAAGGGGTGCAGTTCCACCCGGAGAGTATTCTGAGCGAACAGGGCCACCAGCTGCTGGCGAATTTCCTTAATCGCTGAATATCTATTGCCTTGTTGTGATTTTTTATGCATATTTTGTGATTATATTTTCACAATCAATGTGACATAAAATGGATGGTCATGACATGGCAACTGAACAACCAGCAATCACCCGCGCAACATTTGATGAAGTCATTCTGCCAATTTATGCTCCGGCTGAGTTTATCCCGGTGAAAGGAAAAGGCAGTCGCGTCTGGGATCAGCAGGGTAAAGAGTACGTAGATTTCGCCGGTGGGATTGCGGTGACGGCGCTGGGTCATTGTCATCCTGCGCTGGTGGAGGCGCTGAAAACTCAGGGAGAAACCCTGTGGCACACCAGCAACGTCTTTACCAACGAACCGGCTTTGCGCCTGGGGCGTAAGATAATCGATGCGACGTTTGCTGAGCGTGTGCTGTTTATGAACTCTGGCACTGAAGCCAACGAAACCGCATTCAAACTGGCACGTTACTACGCCTCAACGCGTCACAGCCCGTACAAAACCAAAATCATTGCCTTCCATAACGCGTTCCACGGACGCTCACTGTTTACCGTTTCCGTTGGCGGCCAGCCGAAGTACTCCGACGGCTTTGGTCCCAAACCGGCCGACATTATCCACGTGCCGTTTAACGATCTGCACGCGGTGAAAGCGGTCATGGACGATCACACCTGCGCGGTGGTCGTGGAGCCAATTCAGGGTGAAGGTGGCGTCACGGCTGCAACCCCGGAATTCCTGAAGGGGCTGCGCGAGCTGTGCGATGCGCATCAGGCGTTGCTGGTGTTTGACGAAGTACAGAGCGGGATGGGGCGTACCGGCGATTTGTTCGCCTACATGCATTACGGCGTAACCCCCGATATTCTGACCAGCGCTAAAGCGCTCGGCGGTGGCTTCCCGGTCAGTGCGGTGCTCACCACCCAGGATATCGCCTCTGCGTTCCACGTGGGTTCCCACGGTTCGACCTACGGCGGAAACCCGCTGGCCTGCGCCGTTGCGGGTGCCGCGTTCGATATCATCAACACACCTGAAGTGCTTGATGGCGTAAGTGCGAAGCGTGAGCTGTTTGTGAAGCATCTGCAACAGATTGACGACCAGTATGACGTGTTCAGCGAGATCCGCGGTATGGGGTTGTTGATTGGTGCCGAGCTGAAGCCGCAATACAAAGGCCGTGCGCGCGATTTCCTGCATGCCGCAGCCCACGAAGGGGTGATGGTGCTTAATGCCGGGCCAGACGTGATGCGCTTTGCGCCGTCGCTGGTGGTGGCAGAGAAAGATATTGAAGAGGGGTTAAACCGCTTTGCCGCAGCGGTCGGGAAGATAGTCCGGGGATAACCTCATTGCCCGACGCAATCAATATGGCGTCCGCTTTAACACACGCGTTAGCCATATGCCGTGATGCGGACGCTGACGCCATGCCACCGACGAAATGGTGTGCATGGTGTTCAAATGCCCCAGAATGCGCTGCAAATGCTGCTCCAGGGTGCTCATCGGTCCGTGGGTCAGCGTTTCCGGCGCTTCCAGAATGTTTGCATCTCCCGTTTCTCCCGGCGCGTCATACTCCAGACGCTGCTGACAGCGCTGCAGGGCAATTTCACACGACTGCAAATAGCGTTGTGCCAGATCCGGCGTCAGCATCGTATGCTCGCGTGCGAGCGTGGTCATGGCGTTGATATGCTCGACGATAAACTGGCTGTGGGTTACCCACAGCTTCATGTCTGCCAGATAATTCGAGTTAAAGCCCGGTTCCAGCATGGCCTGGTTAAGGGAGTTAAACAGGGCATTATGTGCCTGATTAACCCTCATTCGCTGGTACGCCAGCGGGGAGGGTTGCGGGTCGTCGCTCAGTATTAAGCGGATCGCCTGCTGGTCTGCTTCCAGTGCATCATGGGCGTTCTGCCTGAGTAACCCGCTTTGCCATTGCGGCCACAGCCAGACCATGCCGCCAAAAGCAATCAGACAGCCAATCAGCGTATCCACCAGCCTGGCAATAATAAACTGTTCGCCGTTCAGCGTGAGCAGCTGCAGGGTATACACCGCAGTTACGGTAAAGCCCACCATCGCCCAGCCGTAGTTCTTGCGGATGATCAGATAGCTCACCAGCGTTATCGCCAGCATGCCCACCAGCGTATACCCTTCCGGGACGTGAAAGTGTAGCGTCACGCCTGCAATAATCAGCCCCGCCATTGTACCGCCCGCCCGGTGCAGAATACGCACCCGCGTTGCGCCATAACCGTTCTGCGTGACAAACAGTATGGTCATTAAGATCCAGTACGGTTTCGGCAGATGCAGCGCCACACCCATCAGGCTGGCGATGCTGAGCATGACGCTGATCCGCGCGGCGTTGCGCAGGGCGGCGGATTTCAGGGATAAATAGCTTCTGAGGGCAGGCAGTAGCGGCAGACGCTTTTGTTTATCGGCCATCAGGTCGCGTGGATAGAGTGGCCGCTGGGTGCGTAGCACGCGCGCGATGCGGCTGAAATGCCATGCGGCAAACTGCCCGACCGGGTTATCCGCATGCTGACGGGCAATTTTTTCCAGCGCACCGAGCTGTTTGTCCATGTTGAAGCGCGTCGGGTAGCGGTGATACAGAATATCGTCCGCCAGCACGCGAAGGCGCGCGGCAACGGTTTGCGCGTTCCAGCGGATCACCGCTTCTGCGTGGCTGCGCTCGACCAGCTTCTGCACCTCCTGCGGCTGATGCAGGCTTACCGAGATATGCTCCTGCAGATCCAGCCCCACCTGGAATACGCGGAGCAGCCGTTTGTACTCATGGTTTTTATTGGCGGCGAGCATATGTAGCTGTTGGTAACACTGGCTGATGAGATCCACCACTTTCTGCTGGCGTGCCAGCAGCGGCGGCAGTGATTTTTCCGGATCGGTGTGCTGGGTGAGCAGGGTGTACTTTGCTTCACAGTAATCCGCCAGCAGGATATAGAGCAGGCTCAGGGATTCGCGCAGCGGCTGTTCCCGCCACATCCAGAACCAGAACCAGTTAAACAACCCGTACCATAGCGTGCCGAGAGCGTAGATCAGCAGCGGCTCCCACACCGGCATATTACCCGCGAGGCTAAGGGTAAAGATGGCCGCAATCAGCGAGGCAGGTAGCAGGCGGGCATGCAGTGAGCTGATTTCAGCCGTTACTCCCAGCGTCATCGCCAGCACGGTTAAAATCAGCGGCAGCGGGATATCGCGGGTCAGCAGGAGTTGCACGGCGAGGCTACAGCCAGCAAACAGGCAGCCACCAATAATCAGACGTTTGAAAAATCGCTTATGGGGCGTGTCCAGACCGGCGATGTTGCAGCAGGCGGGAACGAGAGAAAACAGCAGACCCTGTTGAAGGTGTCCGAGGATCAAACCCACGGCCACAGGAAGGCACAACACCAGCGTTTGTCGCAGTGCATAGTTAACTTCCGGGTGGTAGATCAGCCTGCGCCACATGGGGGAATAGAGACAAAAACGGCGTGACACCTTGCGATGACACGCCGTTTGGCCGGAATTAACGAGTTCCGTAAACCACGATGGTTTTACCGTGCGCGGAGATCAGATTCTGGTCTTCCAGCATTTTCAGGATACGACCCACTGTTTCACGAGAGCAACCGACGATCTGACCAATTTCCTGACGGGTGATTTTAATTTGCATACCGTCCGGGTGGGTCATGGCATCTGGTTGTTTCGCCAGGTTCAGCAGCGTCTGCGCGATACGACCGGTCACGTCGAGGAAGGCAAGGTTGCCCACTTTCTCAGACGTAACCTGCAGACGGCGAGCCATCTGGGAAGAAAGACGCATCAGGATGTCCGGGTTAACCTGGATCAACTGACGGAATTTCTTGTAGGAGATTTCAGCCACTTCACATGCTGTTTTTGCACGAACCCAGGCACTACGTTCCTGGCCTTCTTCAAACAGGCCCAGTTCGCCGATGAAATCGCCCTGGTTCAGATAAGAAAGGATCATCTCTTTCCCTTCTTCATCTTTGATCAGCACTGCCACCGAGCCTTTGACGATGTAATACAACGTTTCCGCTTTTTCACCCTGGTGAATCAGCGTGCTCTTCGATGGGTACTTATGAATGTGGCAATGAGACAAGAACCATTCGAGAGTCGGGTCTGTTTGCGGTTTGCCAAGCACCATGCGCTGTTATCCTCTGTTATAAGCTGTCTCCAGAGTCATAAATCGCATCCTGACTCTGGGGTTGCAATCGAATTCTTACCCATACCTGGGAAGTCGGCTGTCGTAACGTTTCGCAGCCAGTAAAGTTTGATGTCCTCTGCATACATGTGTAACGTCAATGTATTACTGTAGCATCCTGAGTGTTTTAGCATAGCTTTCGCCGCGTGTCTCCTGGTGTCTCGCTTCAGCATGACGCAGGTCGCCTTCCATTGCGAGAAATGTAACGCGCGCGTAATCTGTCACCAAAAATGCAACGTTGGAGTTAAGGAATATATGCAAGCGCGTGTGAAATGGGTTGAAGGTTTAACGTTCCTGGGCGAATCCGCTTCCGGGCACCAGATTTTGATGGATGGTAACTCCGGCGATAAAGCGCCAAGTCCAATGGAGATGGTGCTGATGGCCGCTGGTGGATGCAGTGCCATCGACGTGGTGTCGATTTTGCAAAAAGGCCGTCACGACGTGACCGGCTGCGAAGTCAAGCTCACGTCCGAACGTCGCGAAGAGGCACCGCGCCTGTTTACGCACATCAACCTGCATTTTGTTGTTACTGGCACAGCGCTGAAGGACGCGGCGGTATCACGCGCGGTCGATCTTTCGGCTGAAAAATACTGCTCTGTGGCGTTAATGCTGGAGAAAGCGGTAAAAATCACGCATTCGTATGAAGTGATTGAGGCGTGAAGTCGGGGGCATCGTGCGCGTAGATGCCCTCACCGTAACCCTCTCCCACGGGGCTGAGGGTTCCCCAGTAATTTTTTTCTTCTTAAGCAATTAAACTATTTCATTGAAATATAAGACTTATAGCGACTCCATGGTCCGGCTGAAAATCGCCGAAGCGTTTCCGTAAGGCCGGGGCGAGGCGCAGGGATGCGCCGAGAGGGCATTGCCTGCAGGGATTGAAGTGGTCTACTTAATTTGGACACGACCTGAGGTTCTTTGTCTTTCCATCTCGGCAGGTGTTAACCCTCCGTTGT
>NZ_JBJURN010000023.1:0-48612 GCF_046622475.1 Enterobacter sp. LM3
GTGAATTCATTTTTTGCACCTCATCAGTTATTTAATTTATAACCTCTGAACGTGTCTAAAACTATTAAACCACTTCACCCGTCCCCGAAAAGCCGGAAGGAATAAGCTGAGGGCACCGCGAAGCGGCGATTTTCTTTGCCGGGAGCCGGGATTGTTAAGGGGGCGCGATAGCCCCCTTAACACGTTCACCGCAGCGGATTATGCAGGTAGCAGAAATGTCTGAGTGAACGGAACGATACCACTGAAATAACAAAGTGCCTTTGCGTCGCTTAACTGACAAACATTAGGGCATCGCGCCCGGTCGTTTACTTATTTCTGCTCGTCTTTCTTCTTGCCAAGCGTTGGTGTCTCGTCGAAGAAGTTCCACGGTTTGAGCAGGGTATGCACCCATTCCGTCGGCATAATTGGCCACTCTTCGGCACGTGCAACGTGAGTTGTCCCGGTCGTCATCCAGACCACATCATCCTGGTCGTTCAGCGACTCGTTATCCTTGCTGTACTGGCCCAGGCCCGTATCGTGCGTTGAGCGGTTCGGGAATTTCCCTTCCGGGTACATTTCATCTGGATGGTAGCGCGTCACCCACAGCTGTTTATCCATAAAGCTCAGGCGGTGGTAGATCCACTCGTCCGGGGCAAACTTCGCACCGGTCGCCACCGGGTGTGTACCGCCCGCGTAAGGGATGATCTGGTACGAGACCGGGTTACCCATGCGGTTCTCTTTGCTGGTGTTACTCAGCAGCCGGATGGTACCCGGGTCAAATTTCTGCGCAGCCTGTTGCTCGGTATCAATGCTGTACTGATTGATCTGCATGGTGCTGGTACGCGGGCCACCGGCGGTGTTGGGTTTCACTTCCGGATCCATCGCCACCATCTTGTTATTGATACCATCCACGTCCATATCCAGACGGAAGTTATAGATGTGCTGGTGGGTGGTACCCACGATGTTATGATCGATCAGGGTGCCATATTTAGTGTCGTCTTTTGCGGTGGCATCATGCATGGTTTTCGCCTGCACGCCTTTCACGGCTTCAATACCCGTCGCGCCCGCATCAATACCGATGGTGCCATTTTCGTGGAATACCCAGTCGAAGATGTAGTCATAGTTGCCGACGGTACTGACCCAACGCACCACCAGTTCACGACGTTCGGTACTGACGTTCGGCTGACCCATCTCCTGGTGCTTATACTCCGGCCCGGCATAACGTTCGAAGATGGCGATTGCGCGAGGGATCTCCATGGGTGCACCGGTGTAATCCGGAATGGTTTCATTGAGCATCACGGCGTTAGACGGTACGTCTTTGCCGCGCACCAGTGGGGAGGTCAGCGTGCCCATGCCGTAGTCGCCGGAATCCAGATACGCCTTAAAGTACCAGCCGACATCCGGGTCGCCGTAAGGGACGATCATCCCACCGAGCGATCCTTCATACATGATCTGGCGCTTTTTGCCATTGTCGTTCCAGGTCACGGTAGAAATAACCGGCCCGACACGGGAGTCCAGGCTCAGGTGGAAATCCCAGTTCTGCCAGTGCACCATATCGCCGGTAATGGTGTAGTTTTTCCCTTCCGGTTCAATGATGTCGAGCGGTTTTTTCGGGGTTTCTATGCGGTCACGGCCATCATATGGGCGTGGAGCCATCGGAACCGGAACAACCGCACCTTCTTCAATTTTCTGGATTTTCTTCTGTTCGAGGTCGACCACTGCCACCAGGTTTTCGATAGGGTGTGCCCAGTAGTTACCGTCGCCAACGTCCAGATAGCTCACCACTTTCAGCAGGCGGTCTTCCTGTTTCAGCCCGTCTTTACCGTCAAAATAGCCGACGGTTAACGGGGTCGTAATGACCTTCTTCGGGTCGGTGACGCCGTGTTTTTTCAGCGCATCGGCATATTCCGGGCTGTCATTGATAATCTGTTGTACGGCGGTGAAGTCATCCAGCAACACCATGCCGTGCGCGTCTTTGACCGGCTCCCAGCGCAGGACTTTTTTCTCTTTCAGGTCAACCCGGCTTTCAATAACATGTTTTCCGTCCAGCATGATGACGTTCGCCTGGCGAGGAGAGTCTACCGGCGTACCGTTCAGCACAAAGTCCCACACTTTGGCTTTCTCTGGCTCAGCAAGGGCAATCTGGGTAAAGCGGGTATTCGGTTTAAAATCGGCAGAGGCTTTGACAATGTCGACAGCCTGCTTAATTTCGTCAGCCGTTAACGCATTTAACGGGTGAGGGCGTTTTTCAACCTGGAAAGTCTGGTCAAGGCCGGACTGGAAGACATCGTTAATGAAGGTGTCAGCGATCCAGGCTTTTTTGTTTTTCATCACCACCGGCACCTGCAGCTTCAGGGTTTTGCCGTTGACGATGGCGGTTTTTGCGCCGGGTTTTACCTTCACAAACGCACCGTCTTTGGTAATGGTGAACATCTGTGCGTAATCATCCCACTGCACATCAGCGCCAAACGTCTGCAGCGTTTTGTCCATCGGGACCATATGCGCCTCACTGCCGTGGGCGAAAACGGGAGACTGCCAGGCGCAAAACAGAGCAACTGTCATGGCCAGTGCCGTTTTACGGGCAGAAAAAGAAGAGTTGCTTCCCATCGTTGACCTCATATTGTTGTGTTTATTGTGTTGTGATGACCTTATCCTGACAGCCGCAGGCGAAAAGCGTTTGCCTGCATCTGCCAGGTTATTTGCCAGTCTTGCCAGGTTAAAAAAAGACCGGGGGTAAATCACACCCCGGTCAATGGACTTGAGAGGAAAACGTCAGAAGTCGCTCTGCTGGCGCGCCACCAGCGTCAGAATGGAGTAGAGCGCGACGGCTTGTTGGTTCTGGTTGAAGATCTCAACGGCCCATTCCACCACGCCAGTCGGTTTTTCATCGGCAGAGCGTTGTTTCTTCAGCGTTTTGCGTTTGCAGGTCAGGCGCACCTGAATGGTATCGCCAGGTTTGACCGGCTCGATAAAGCGCAGGTTTTCCATGCCATAGTTGGCAATGACCGGCCCGACACCCGCATCGACAAACAGCCCCGCCGCGGCTGAAATCAGGAAGTAACCGTGTACCACGCGCTCGCCAAAGATCGACTCCGCTGCGCCGATCTTGTCCATGTGGGCGTAGAAATGATCCCCGCTCAGGCAGGCAAAGTTAACGATATCGGCTTCCGTCAGGGTACGGCGCGGCGTCAGCAGGCTATCGCCCGGCTGCAGTTCCTCGAAGTATTTACGGAATGGATGTACGCGATCTTCCTGCACTTGCGCACCGCGCACCCACTGTTTGCCAATGGCGGCGAGCATCGTCGGGCTGCCCTGAATGGCAGTACGCTGAAGGTAATGCTTCACGGCACGCAGACCGCCCAGCTCTTCACCGCCGCCCGCGCGGCCTGGACCGCCGTGTACCAGCTGCGGCAGCGGAGAACCGTGCCCGGTGGACTCTTTGGCCGACTCCTCGTTGAGGATTTGAATGCGTCCGTGGGCGCGCGCCGCACCGGAAATAAACTGGCGGGCGATGGTCTGTTCGGCCGTCACCAGCGTGCCCGCCAGGCTGCCGCCGCCCGCGCGTGCCAGCGTTATCGCGTGCTCTGCGTTACGGTATGGCATCAGGGTGGCAACCGGGCCGAAGGCTTCGGTGGCGTGCACGGCAGGGGTCTCGTCCGGCTGCGGGCAGAAGAGCAGGGTTGGCGGGAAGAACGCGCCCGCGGCCTGCAGATCGGCTTTGCCACCCAGACGGATCTGGCAGCCTGCGGCAACCAGCAGATCGACTTTTTCCTGCACGTCGGCGCGCTGTTCACTATTCACCAGTGCGCCCATTTTGACCCCTTCCTGTGCCGGGTCGCCCACCACCACTTTTTCCAGCCGCGCAATCAGCGCCTGGCTGACGGTATCAATTTGCCCCTGCGGCACAATAATGCGGCGAATAGCCGTACATTTTTGCCCGGCCTTCGTGGTCATCTCGCGGACCACTTCGCGAATGAACAGGGCAAATTCCGGTTGATCTGGCGTGACGTCTTCCCCCAGCACGCAGCAGTTCAGGGAGTCTGCCTCCATCGTGAAGGGGATCGCGTTCGCCACGATGTTTGGGTGAACGCGCAGGCTCTGTCCGGTGCTGGCGGAGCCGGTGAACGTCACCACGTCCTGGCTGTCGAGCTGGCTCAGCAGATCGCCTGCACCGCCGCAGATCAGGCTGATGGCTCCCGCCGGTACCAGACCGCTTTCCACGATCGATTTCACCATTGCCTGCGTGACCTGCGCGGTGGCGGTGGCGGGTTTGATGATCGCAGGCATCCCGGCAAGCCAGGTGGGAGCCAGTTTTTCCAGCATGCCCCAGCACGGGAAGTTAAAGGCGTTGATATGCACCGCCACGCCAGATTTTGAGGTTAATACGTGGCGCGCTGCAAAACCGCCTTCTTTCGACAGGGGGATCAGCTCATCTTCTGGCCACAGCGTGTCGTCCGGCAGTTCGCGGCTACCGAGGCTGGCATAGGTGAAGAGGGTGCCGATACCCCCTTCGATATCGACCCAGCTGTCGGCCTTTGTCGCCCCGGTCTGGGCTGACAGGGCATAAAACTGTTCTTTCTGGCTGAGCAAATGTTTTGCCACCGCTTTCAGCATGGCGGCTCGTTCGATAAAGGTCATCGCGTGAAGTGCTTTACCGCCGTGTTCAATGGCGTAGTGGCGGGCGGCCGCCATATCCAGCCCTTCGCTGGTGACTTCCCACAAGGCTTCGCCGCTGATGGCGTGATGAATATTGCGCTCGCGGCCCCGGCCAGACTGCCAGGTACCGGACAAGAAGCTGGCTAACTGCTGCATCGCTTATCTCCAAATGTTACGTAATTTCACTATAGATAGTTTGATCATGAATCATAAAAATCAAGCTGAGTTTTAATGAATTGTTAACGTTGTGATCTGGCATGACGAAATACAGCTCATAAAGCCTCAGTTCACACGCCTTGCTTGAAAAGCCTTGCGAGCAGCATCACAAAACAAGGAAACATTTCTTGGGGTTATATTTAACTTCTGTGTAACTTTTAAGAAACGAAATGATTCACCATTTCACTTGTTAAGATAGATTAGCGAATCATAAAGGTGATGATGTGACGCAAGAACAACGCTTTGAGCAGCGCATAGCGCAGGAGACGGCCATCGAGCCGCAGGACTGGATGCCTGACGCCTACCGTAAGACGTTGATCCGCCAGATTGGTCAGCACGCACACTCTGAAATTGTCGGCATGCTGCCGGAAGGGAACTGGATCACCCGCGCCCCCACGCTGCGCCGTAAA
Organism: Enterobacter sp. LM3; assembly: GCF_046622475.1. Classification (NCBI taxonomy): domain Bacteria; kingdom Pseudomonadati; phylum Pseudomonadota; class Gammaproteobacteria; order Enterobacterales; family Enterobacteriaceae; genus Enterobacter; species Enterobacter sp. LM3. Next base: position 5,262 of record NZ_JBJURN010000023.1, read on the forward strand.
GCCATTTTGCTGGCGAAAGTGCAGGACGAGGCCGGCCACGGTTTGTATCTCTACAGCGCGGCGGAAACGCTGGGCTGCGCGCGGGAAGACATCTATCAGAAGATGCTCGACGGCAAAATGAAATACTCCTCCATCTTCAACTACCCAACGCTGAGCTGGGCTGATATCGGCGTAATCGGCTGGCTGGTGGACGGTGCTGCCATCGTCAACCAGGTGGCGCTGTGCCGTACCTCTTACGGCCCGTACGCCCGGGCGATGGTGAAAATCTGTAAAGAAGAGAGCTTCCACCAGCGTCAGGGCTTTGAAGCCTGTATGGCACTGGCGCAGGGCAGTGGATCCCAGCGTCAGATGTTACAGGATGCTATCAACCGTTTCTGGTGGCCGGCACTGATGATGTTCGGGCCTAACGATGACAACTCACCGAACAGCGCCCGCAGCCTGGCCTGGAAAATCAAGCGCTTTGGTAACGACGAGCTGCGCCAGCGTTTTGTGAATAACACCATCCCGCAGGTGGAAATGCTGGGCATGACCGTGCCGGATGCTGACCTGCACCTGGACGAAGGGACGGGCAACTACCGCTTCGGCGAGATCGACTGGCACGAGTTTGACGACGTCATTAACGGGCGCGGTATCTGCAACCACGAACGCCTGGCCGCAAAACGTAAAGCCTGGGAAGAAGGGGCGTGGGTGCGCGAAGCCGCACTGGCGCACGCAGAAAAACAACACGCCCGCAAAGTGGCTTAAGAGGAAGCAACATGAGCAATGTCTACTGGCCGTTATACGAAGTGTTTGTACGCAGCAAACAAGGGTTATCCCACCGTCACGTTGGCAGTCTGCACGCCGCTGACGACCGCATGGCGCTGGAAAACGCGCGTGATGCTTATACCCGCCGCAGCGAAGGCTGTTCCATCTGGGTGGTGAAGGCGAGCGAGATTGTCGCCTCCCAGCCAGAAGAGAGCGGTGCGTTTTTCGACCCGGCGGAGAGCAAGATCTACCGCCATCCGACGTTTTACACCATCCCTGATGGCATTGAGCACATGTGAGGTCAGGGATGAAAACATTATCTGCATACGTCCTGCGTCTGGGCGACAACGGTCTGGTGCTCTCTCAGCGTCTGGGAGCCTGGTGTGGTCACGCGCCGGAGCTGGAAATTGACCTCGCACTGGCCAATATCGGTCTCGATCTGCTGGGACAGGCGCGCAATTTCCTGACCTACGCCGCCGAACTGGAAGGCCAGGGCGATGAAGATACGCTGGCCTTTGGCCGCGATGAGCGCCAGTTCCGCAATGTATTGCTGGTGGAACAACCTAACGGCAATTTCGCCGACACCCTCGTCCGTCAGTACTTTATGGATGCGTGGAACGTGGCGCTGTATGAGCGCCTGATCCACAGCAGTGACCGCCAGATTGCCGCTATTGCCGCAAAAGCGATTAAAGAAGCGCGCTATCACCTGCGCTTTAGCCGCGGCTGGCTGGTGCGCCTGGGTGACGGCACAGAAGTATCCGCACAAAAAATGCAGCAGGCGGTCAACAATCTGTGGCGCTTTACCGCTGAGCTGTTCGACGCCGATGACGTCGAACTGGAACTGGTTGCGTCCGGTATTGCCATCGACCCGCGCACGCTGCGTCAGGCATGGGAAAGCGAAGTGTTTGCTGGCTTGCAGGAAGCCACCCTGAACGTGCCCGATGAAGTGGCGTATCGCACTGGCGGCAAGCGTGGGCTGCACACCGAACATCTGGGGCCAATGCTGGCAGAGATGCAATATCTCCAGCGTATGTACCCCGGGCAGCAGTGGTAAGAGAGGGGAATGTCATGCAACGTCTCGTGGACATCGCACCTGCACAAATCCCGCAAATCTGGTCGCTGTTAAGCCAGATCCCGGATCCTGAAGTCCCGGTTTTGACCATCACCGATTTAGGTATGGTGCGCAGCGTTTCCGCGCAGGGCGAAGGCTGGGTGATTGGCTTCACGCCAACCTACTCGGGCTGCCCGGCGACGGAACACCTGCTGGGAGCCATCCGCGACACGATGACTGCGCATGGCTTTACCCCGGTACATATCGTGCTCCAGCTTGAACCCGCCTGGACCACCGACTGGATGACAGCCGATGCGCGCGAACGTCTGCGTGAGTATGGCATCAGCCCGCCTGTAGGCCATAGCTGTCACGCCCATGTTCCTGCGGCGGTGAGCTGCCCGCGCTGTGCGAGCACCGATACCGCGCTCATCAGTGAATTTGGTTCAACGGCCTGCAAAGCGCTCTGGCGCTGCAACACCTGCCGTGAACCTTTCGATTATTTCAAATGCATTTGAGGCTGCCATGACAACGTTTCATTCATTAAAAGTGGCAAAAGTGGAACCCGAAACACGTGACGCTGTCACAATTACCTTTTCCGTGCCGCAGGAATTGCAGGATGCTTACCGCTTTCGCCCGGGTCAGCACCTGACCTTAAAGGCCACGCTGGGTGGTGATGAGCTTCGCCGCTGCTACTCCATCTGCCGTAGTACCGCACCGGATGAGATCAGCGTGGCGGTGAAAGCCATCGAAGGCGGGCGTTTTTCCCGTTATGCCCGCGATACGATTGTGCAGGGTATGACGATGGACGTCATGGTGCCGCAGGGCCATTTTGGCTATCAGCCCCGGGCCGAACGGGAGGGTCACTATCTGGCGATAGCGGCTGGATCGGGCATTACGCCGATGCTGGCTATTCTCTCCGCTACGCTGGCCACCGAGCCGAAAAGCCACTTCACCCTGATCTACGGCAACCGCAGCAGCCAGAGCATGATGTTCCGCGGCGCGCTGGCGGATCTGAAAGACAAATACCCGCAGCGCCTGCAGCTGGTCTCCATCTTCAGCCAGGAGCGGCTTGACAGCGATCTGCTTCACGGTCGCATTGATGGCGAAAAACTGCAGGCGCTGGCGAAAACCCTGATCAATTTCCGCCAGTATGACGAAGCCTTTATCTGCGGCCCGTCGGCGATGATGGACGACGCTGAAGCGGCGCTGAAAGCGCTGGGGATGGCAGAAAAATCTATCCACCTTGAGCGCTTCAACACGCCTGGCTCAGCGGTGAAACGCGCTGTAAACGTGCAGGTCGAAGGGCAGAAAGTCACCGTCCGCCAGGACGGGCGCGACCGTGAAATCACCCTGACGGCCGATGACGAAAGCATTCTTGATGCTGCCCTGCGCCAGGGGGCAGATCTGCCCTATGCCTGTAAAGGCGGCGTGTGTGCCACCTGTAAATGTAAAGTGGTGCGCGGTAAAGTGGATATGCTCACCAACTATAGCCTGGAGCCGGACGAGCTGGCTGCCGGGTATGTCCTGAGCTGTCAGGCGTTGCCGTTAACCGCTGACGTGATCGTCGATTTCGACGCGAAGGGGATGGCATGAGCGAACTGATTGTCACCCGTCATGGTCGTGTATTGCAGCTGACGTTGAACCGTCCGGCGGCGCGTAATGCGCTCAACAATGCGCTGTTAACGCAGATTGCTGAAGAACTGGAAGCCGCAGCGGCGAATACCGACATCTCCGCCTGTGTGATCTACGGCAACGAGCGCTGTTTCGCTGCCGGAGCCGATCTCAATGAAATGGCGGAGAAAGATCTGCCCGCCACGCTGAACGATATCCGTCCTCAGCTGTGGGCGCGGATCAACACCTTTAACAAACCTCTGATCGCCGCGGTTAACGGCTTCGCGCTGGGAGCCGGGTGTGAACTCGCGTTGCTCTGCGACGTGGTTATCGCCGGTGACAACGCCCGTTTTGGTCTGCCGGAAATCACCCTCGGCATTATGCCGGGTGCGGGCGGCACGCAGCGTCTTATTCGCTGTGTGGGCAAATCGCTTGCCAGCAAAATGGTGCTGACCGGGGAAAGCATTACGGCACAACAGGCGCAGAGCGCCGGTCTGGTCAGCGATGTGTTTCCGGCGTCGCTGACGCTGGAGTACGCCCTGAAGCAGGCCGCGCTGATGGCGCGCCACTCTCCGCTGGCGCTGCAGGCGGCGAAACAGGCGCTGCGCCAGTCTCAGGAAGTGCCGTTGCAGGCCGGGCTGGCCCAGGAGCGGCAGCTGTTTACGTTGCTTTCGGCGACTGACGATCGTCGTGAAGGCATCGACGCCTTCTTACAAAAACGCACCCCCGACTTTAAAGGACGCTAATTGTGGAATTTATTCTGAGTCATGTAGAGCAAGGCGTAATGACCCTTACGCTGAACCGCCCGGAGCGTCTGAACAGCTTTAACGACGTGATGCACCAGCAACTTGCGGAGTGCCTGAAGCAGGCCGAGCGGGATGACACCATCCGCTGTCTGTTGATCACCGGGGCGGGACGCGGTTTCTGTGCGGGTCAGGATCTTAACGACCGCAACGTCGACCCGAACGGCCCGGCTCCCGATCTGGGGATGTCCGTTGAAACCTTTTACAACCCGCTGGTGCGCCGTCTGGCAAAACTGCCGAAACCGGTAATTTGTGCGGTCAACGGCGTGGCGGCCGGGGCGGGGGCTACGCTGGCACTCGGCTGCGACATGGTGATTGCTGCCCGCTCCGCTAACTTTGTGATGGCTTTTAGCAAGCTAGGGCTAGTGCCGGACTGCGGTGGTACCTGGCTGCTGCCGCGCGTCGCCGGACGCGCCCGGGCAATGGGGCTGGCGTTGCTCGGTGACAAACTCAGTGCCGAACAGGCGCAGGCGTGGGGGATGATCTGGCAGGTGGTGGACGACGAACAGCTCTCCGTTACGGCACAGCAGATGGCGCTGCACTTTGCGTCGCAGCCAACCTTTGGCCTGGGGCTGATCAAGCAGGCGATCAACGCCGCAGAGACCCATACTCTGGATGCACAGCTTGATCTGGAGCGTGACTATCAACGTCTGGCCGGGCGCAGTGACGACTATCGGGAAGGTGTCAGCGCCTTTCTGGCGAAGCGCGCGCCGAACTTTACGGGGAAATAACATGGCGATACCTATCCGCACTGTCGCCGTGATTGGAAGCGGCACGATGGGAGCCGGGATTGCCGAAGTGGCGGCAAGTCATGGTCATCAGGTGCTGGTTTATGACCTCGCTTCCGAGGCCGTTTCCCGCGCGATTGACGGTATTCGTCAGCGTCTGGCTTCCCGCGTGATGCGCGGAAAGTTGTCTGCGGACTCTGGCTCGCAGATCCTCGCAAGGCTGGTTCCGGTGACGGATATCTCTGCCCTTGCCGCAGCGGATCTGGTCATTGAGGCGGCCTCTGAACGGCTGGAGGTGAAAAAAGCGCTGTTTACACAGCTGGCGGAAATCTGCCCGCCGCAGACGCTGCTGACCAGTAATACCTCTTCAATTTCCGTCACCGCCATCGCCGCAGACATTCGCCACCCGGAGCGCGTCGCGGGGCTGCATTTCTTCAACCCGGCACCGGTGATGAAACTGGTGGAAGTGGTCAGCGGGCTGGCGACATCGCCTGAAGTGGCCGATGCGCTGTGCGAGCTGGCGCTGAACTGGGGAAAACAGCCGGTGCGTTGCCAGTCAACGCCAGGTTTTATCGTTAACCGCGTGGCACGCCCGTTCTATTCCGAAGCCTGGCGTGCGCTGGAAGAACAGGTGGCCGCACCGGAGGTGATTGATGCCGCGCTGCGCGAAGGCGGTGGTTTCCCGATGGGGCCACTGGAGCTGACCGACATGATTGGTCAGGACGTCAACTTTGCCGTGACCTGTTCGGTGTTTAACGCCTTCTGGCAGGAGCGTCGTTTCCTGCCATCGCTGGTGCAGCAGGAGCTGGTACTGGCGGGACGATTGGGTAAAAAAAGCGGGCGGGGCGTTTACGACTGGCACGGCGATAAACCGGACGTGCAGTGGCTTGAGGCGGTCAACGACAGTTTTAGTCCGATGAGCGTCCAGAGAAAAAGTGACGGTGTCACGGAAATTGACGGCGTACTGTTGATTGAAACACAGGGCGAAACTGCGCAGGCACTGGCGCTTCGGCTGAACAGCCCGGTGGTGGTGGTTGACCGTATTGAGCGCGACGTGGCCGTTATCGCGGCGGCGTCCAGCAATCCGCACACCGCCACGCAAAAGGCCATCTTCTGGCTGCAACAGCAGGGACACCGGGTGGTGCAAATTGCCGATTATCCCGGCCTGCTGGTCTGGCGGACGGTGGCGATGATTGCCAACGAAGCGCTGGATGCGCTGCAAAAAGGGGTCGCCAGCGAGAAGGATATTGATACTGCGATGCGTCTGGGCGTGAATTACCCGAGCGGCCCGATTGCATGGGGAGAACGTCTGGGCTGGCAACGCCTGCTCACGCTGCTGGAAAACCTGCAACGTCATTACGGTGAAGAACGCTATCGCCCCTGTTCACTGCTGCGCCAGCGGGCGCTTCTGGAGAGTAGCTATGAGTCATAACGCCTGGCATAACGCCCGCACCATGTATGAACAGGATGCCTGCGCGCAGGCGTTGGGGATCGACATTATCGAGATGGATGACGGGTATGCGGTGGTGACCATGACCATCACCCCGCAGATGCTCAACGGCCATAAAACCTGCCACGGTGGACAGCTGTTCTCACTGGCAGACACCGCCTTTGCCTACGCCTGTAACAGTCAGGGACTGGCGGCGGTGGCATCGGGTTGCTCCATTGATTTTCTGCGTCCAGGTTTTGCCGGGGACACGCTGACCGCCACCGCGCGGGTGAAGCATCAGGGCAAGCTGACCGGCGTGTACGACATTGAAATCCAGAACCAACAACAGAAAACGGTCGCTCTCTTTCGCGGGAAATCTCACCGCATTGGCGGCAGTGTGACAGGAGAAGCCTGATGCGTGATGCATTTATTTGTGATGGTGTTCGTACCCCGGTTGGTCGCTATGGCGGCGGATTAGCGGGTGTACGTGCGGACGATCTGGGGGCAGTGCCGCTGCGTGCGCTGCTGGCACGCTACCCGCAGCTCGACCTGGAACGTATTGATGATGTGATTTTCGGCTGTGCCAACCAGGCGGGGGAAGATAACCGCAACGTGGCGCGCATGTCGGCGTTGCTGGCAGGTTTGCCGCAGACGGTTTCCGGTACCACCATCAACCGTCTGTGCGGTTCGGGGCTGGACGCGATTGGTTTTGCCGCTCGCGCTATCAAAGCCGGTGACGGCGATCTGATGATTGCGGGGGGCGTGGAGTCGATGTCCCGCGCGCCGTTTGTGATGGGTAAAGCCACGGCGGCGTTTCAGCGTCAGGCGGAGATCTTTGATACCACCATCGGCTGGCGATTTGTGAATCCGCTCATGCATCAGCAATTCGGAACTGACAGCATGCCGGAAACGGCAGAGAATGTAGCTGAATTGTTAAATATCAGCCGTGCCGATCAGGACGCGTTTGCCCTGCGCAGCCAGCAGCGTACCGCACAGGCGCAGCAGAATGGTGTTCTGGCGCAGGAAATTGTGCCGGTACGGGTGCCTGGTAAAAAGGGAACGGTGACAGAAATCAGCGTGGATGAGCACCCGCGCGCCGATACCACGCCTGAACAGCTCGCCGCGCTCAAAACCCCGTTTCGTAAAAACGGCGTGGTAACCGCGGGGAATGCCTCCGGCGTGAACGATGGTGCCGCCGCGCTGATTATCGCCAGCGAGCAAATGGCACTTGCGCAAGGTCTGGTTCCACGCACCCGGATCGTGGCGATGGCCACCGCCGGTGTTGAACCGCGTCTGATGGGGTTAGGCCCGGTGCCAGCCACCCGTAAAGTGCTGGAGCGCGCCGGTCTGAATATTAACGATATGGATGTCATTGAGCTTAACGAAGCCTTTGCTTCACAGGCGCTGGGCGTGTTGCGTCAACTGGGATTACCGGACGATGCCGCACACGTCAACCCGAACGGCGGCGCTATCGCATTAGGCCACCCGCTGGGAATGAGCGGTGCCAGGCTGGCACTGGCTGCCAGCAATGAGTTGCACCGACGCAACGGGCGCTATGCGCTTTGTACGATGTGCATCGGTGTGGGTCAGGGCATCGCCATGATCCTTGAGCGTGTTTGAGCGAATTACAATGTGAGTACCCTACAATGACAACGACAAATACAACAAAGCTTGATCCGATCGAAACTGCATCCATTGACGAATTGCAGGCTCTGCAAACCGAGCGCCTGAAGTGGACGCTGCATCACGCCTACAACAACGTTCCGATGTACAAACGTAAGTTTGACGCTGCGGGCGTTCACCCTGACGATTTCAAAGTGCTGGACGACATTCGTAAATTCCCGTGCACCACCAAGCAGGATTTGCGCGATAACTACCCGTTCGACACTTTTGCCGTACCGATGGAGCAGGTGGTGCGTATCCACGCCTCGTCCGGTACTACCGGTAAACCGACTGTCGTGGGTTATACCCAAAACGACATCGACAACTGGGCTAATATTGTTGCCCGCTCCCTGCGTGCCGCAGGCGGCAGCGCAAAAGATAAAATCCACGTGGCCTACGGCTACGGCCTCTTTACCGGCGGACTGGGGGCACACTATGGTGCTGAGCGTTTAGGGGCGACGGTGATCCCGATGTCCGGCGGTCAGACCGAGAAGCAGGCACAGCTGATCCGTGATTTCCAGCCGGACATGATCATGGTTACACCGTCCTACTGCCTGAACCTGATTGAAGAGCTGGAACGCCAGATGGGGGGCGATGCCAGCACCTGTTCCCTGCGGGTGGGCGTGTTCGGCGCTGAGCCGTGGACACAGGCCATGCGCCGTGAAATTGAAAAACGACTGGGGATCACCGCCCTGGATATCTACGGGTTGTCAGAAGTGATGGGCCCGGGTGTGGCGATGGAGTGTATCGAAACCGCCGACGGCCCGACCATCTGGGAAGATCATTTCTACCCGGAGATTGTCAATCCGAACGACGGCACGGTGCTGGCCGACGGTGAGCAGGGCGAACTGCTGTTCACCACGCTGACCAAAGAAGCGTTGCCGGTGATCCGCTACCGCACGCGTGACCTGACGCGTCTGCTGCCGGGCACCGCACGCACTATGCGCCGTATGGATCGCATCAGCGGGCGCAGCGACGATATGCTGATCATCCGTGGTGTCAACGTATTCCCGTCGCAGCTTGAAGAAGAGATCGTCAAGTTTGAACACCTCTCTCCGCACTATCAGCTGGAGGTGAACCGCCGCGGACATCTTGATTCGCTTTCGGTGAAGGTGGAGCTGAAAGAGAGCAGCTTAACGCTCACTCACGAGCAGCGCTGCCAGGTTTGTCATCAGTTGCGCCACCGCATTAAATCAATGGTTGGGATCTCCACCGACGTGATGATCGTTAACTGTGGCAGCATTCCGCGCTCTGAAGGGAAGGCCTGCCGGGTGTTCGACCTGCGTAAGGTGGCAGCGAACAGCTAAGGCCAGACGTGTCACCCTGGCTCTCTCCCTTTGGGGAGAGGGCTGGGTGAGGGAACCAAACCGCACAACATTTTATGCTATGATTCATCCAGGAAAAAAATCACAACAGAATGAATCACATGAATAAACTCGACGCCTTCATCCAGCACGCAGTCAGCTCCGTTCCCATCAGCGGGACATCGCTTATCTCTTCCCTGTACGGTGATGCACTTTCCCATCGAGGCGGTGAAATCTGGCTCGGCAGCCTGGCCGCTTTACTTGAAGGCATGGGGTTTGGTGAACGTTTTGTGCGTACCGCGCTGTTCCGCCTTAACAAAGAGGGCTGGCTGGATGTTTCCCGCATTGGGCGTCGCAGCTTTTACCGTCTGAGTGATAAAGGACTGCGTTTGACCCGTCGCGCGGAGAATAAAATCTACCGTGCGGAACTGCCCGCATGGGACGGCAAATGGCTGCTGCTGCTCTCTGAAGGTCTGGACAAAACGACCCTCGCCGATGTGAAAAAACAGCTTATATGGCAGGGGTTTGGCACGCTTGCGCCGAGCCTGATGGCCTCGCCATCTCAGCATCTGGCGGATGTGCAGTCCCTGTTGCATGACGCGGGCGTGGCGGAAAACGTCATCTTCTTCGAGGCTCACTCACCGCTGGCACTGTCCCGCGCTGCGCTACGCTCCCGGGTAGAAGAGTGCTGGCAACTGACAGAACAAAACGTCATGTACGAGACGTTTATCGACTCATTCCGGCCGTTGTTGCCGCTGCTGAAAGAGGCTGCGCCGGAAGAGTTGACGCCAGAACGTTGCTTCCAGATCCAGCTGTTACTGATCCATTTTTATCGTCGTGTGGTGCTGAAAGACCCGCTGTTGCCGGAAGAGTTACTACCAGCGCACTGGGCAGGGCAAAGTGCCCGACAGCTCTGCATCAATATTTATCAGCGTGTGGCACCGGGAGCGCTGGCGTTTGTCAGTGAGAAAGGCGAAACCTCCGTCGGTGAACTGCCCGTGCCTGGCACGCTCTACTATCAACGCTTTGGTGGTCTTACAAGCGCATAAGGAGTGAGGATGCCTGTTTATCAAATTGACGGTCTGACGCCGGTCGTGCCTGACGAGAGCTATGTTCACCCGACGGCGGTACTTATTGGTGATGTGATCCTGGGTAAAGGTGTTTACGTTGGCCCAAATGCCAGCCTGCGCGGCGATTTTGGCCGTATTGTGGTGAAAGACGGTGCCAACATTCAGGATAACTGCGTGATGCATGGTTTCCCGGAGCAGGACACCGTGGTCGAGGAAAACGGGCATATTGGCCACAGCGCCATTCTGCACGGCTGCATTATCCGGCGTAACGCACTGGTCGGGATGAATGCGGTGGTGATGGACGGCGCGGTGATCGGCGAAAACAGCATTGTCGGTGCGGCGGCGTTTGTGAAGGCGAAAGCGGAAATGCCTGCCAACCATTTGATTATTGGCAGCCCGGCCAAAGCGATTCGTGAGCTGAGTGAACAGGAAATAGCGTGGAAGATGCAGGGCACGCGGGAATACCAGGTGCTGGTGGAACGCTGCAAGCTGACGATGCATCAGGTTGAACCGCTGCGCGAGGCAGAACCCGGGCGGCAACGGCTGATATTTGATGAGAATTTGAGGCCAAAGTCGGCGGGGTGAGTGGGCTTGAGGTCAGCCCGTTAGCCACGTCTGTCTCAGGTCGCAGACAGACGTGGCTAACGGGCTGATTAAGCGAACAGGTACGAGTATTTCTGTCGCCGGGTTCAATAATGGTAGCTGGTCAGGGGCGCGAATTGAAATATGATAGGGGGCTAAACGTTAGCTGACAAAACGAGAGGGATTTCGTCATATGGAAAAGAAAATCTTCATACTGATTGCTCTGGCCGGTTTAGCTGCGGGTTGTGCGCCGTTACATCCTTCCGGGTGCCATAAAACCACGGCAACGGGCAGTTGCGGTTCTGGCCGCTGGGACGATCAGGATGAGTGGGGCGCTCAGGCCCGGGCAATCAAAGCGGCTATTAATGCCAAACTTGTTGCACCACAAAGCTGGAAAGGGAAAAAATGCAGATTGCATATCGAGTTTGCTCAGGATGGCACTGCTTCAAATATTTCGACCAGTGATGGTAATAAAGCATATTGTGAAGCGTTAAAATCCGCTGCTCAGAAAGCCACATTCCCCGCCTTTACCCATCCGGAGGTATATGGAGATTTCCAAAAATCGCGCTTTGATATGCTCGGCTAGTTCATCACCTCCACGTGGCTAAGCGACAGGCAGCGGGTTCTTCCCGCCATTTATGTTGCGTATAATGCGGTGTCGATACAATTCTGATAATTGCTGTGACTAATAATATGAATCTCAATCGCTTTTGTTATCTGCTACTGATCTTCGCGGCATTCGGGAGCCTTTTTACGTCGTATCCCTTTGTCACGTGGCTTCTGCTTGTCAACGTACTGACACTGACGATTTACGGCATAGACAAAATGGCGGCGCGTAAGGCCTGGCGCAGAGTGCCAGAATCTACTTTGCTGGTGTTTGGATTGATGGGGGGGTGGCCGGGGGCGATTGTGGGTCAACAGCTCTTTCGCCATAAAACACAAAAGCAACCATTTAAAACATATTTCATCATCAGCGTGGTATTGAGTCTCTCAGTGATGGTGGCGGTTTATCAGTACTCTCCATTTTTCCCTTCCTGAACAGGTAATACCCCTAAAGAAAGTGCATGGTTAGCCGATATTGGTGAAGCTTTACTCTGTTCTGGGGTAAAGCCACATCACTAAGATCGAACATATCAATAAGGATGAATAATGAACGACACCTCTTTTAAATGGACGTGTATTACATGTGACAAGGAGATCCCGCAGCATCTTGAATATTGTGCTGAGTGTGAGGAAAAACGATATCGTAAAATAGGCGGTTTGTTATATCTGCCACTGATCAATATACTGTTTATCGCTTACTCTTACTTCAATTCTCTGGCAGTAACTTTAAGTGCTGGCATGGGAACGTTAGGTCGTCTTCCGATCTCCCAGACTATCTATCTCTTTATTGCTGCTGGGGTTAACTTAATTTTCCTGCTCTTTGTCATTTATATTGTTTCTCTGTTTTTACGTAAAAAGAAAGAGTTACCCCTGGCTTATTGTGCATTGCTTGTTTCGAGTGTCACTCTTATGCTAATTGATCGGGTAGCCACTTCTTACATATTCCCGCAACTCACCCTGGACTTTGCTCAGGTGATGCCTGTTATTACATATGTGATTTACGCTTGTATATGGATCCCGTACTTCCGCACCTCCGTACGGGTTAAAAAGACGTTCATTTGGTAGGCGAACCAGGCAGTCAGTAAACGATATTAAAGGATTTTTGGTGGATTTGATTCCCGGTATTGAACAAGCTGAATCTGTTGAAGTCTCAGATTGTCAGGGCTGCAACTGCAGCCCTGCGCCTGGAGCGGACATTACAAAAGTGAAAGAAGGAATATCTCATTCGAGATAACCAGGGCAGCAATTATTCGGTAGCATTCCGCTTATCTGTGATTTCTGTCAAGGTTTGTTGATTTTTTTTATTGACAGCCTGTCTCTTAAAAATTAGCGGAAGAAAATGAGTGCCACCATCAATCCCGCAACTAAAACAGCACAGTAGAAAAAGATGTTCCCTGTGTATTCAGAAAGTGCGTTTAGGTGCTCTTGACCTTGTTTATTTAGTATTTGAATGGCGTCTTTTTCATTATCTGCTTCTATTGTATAAGGATATCTAGTAAATCCTTTATGTTTCAGTTCATTAGAAATATGTCTCGTCAATAGATTCTTAGCGATTACTTTGGACTCATCACCTTTAATGAAGATTACATAGTTATTCACATCTATTTCCTCTACATGAAAAAATACCTAACACCATTGATATAACGTTAGTAAGACTTCTGAAACTATTGTTATTAGTAGGGTACGAGTACGTCTGCTTTTTGCTGTGAGTTCAACCTATGGATGCAACACACCTAAGCAACCTGACCATAATACCAGCGTTCTCCTGTGAACCATTCATCACGATCCTCGCTTCCATAGTATTCGAGTGTGATACCGATTTCCTGTACGTTAGCTGGCAGAATGAGTCCCCACTCAGCAGCAAGGCTACGATCTTTGATCAAAGCAGAAGCACCATTTTCAGAACGACCTTCAGTTACGAAGCCTTGATAATATTCCTCGGAGCGATAAAGACAGACCTCACTTGTAAACATATCCGGAAGACATACTACAGCGGTAATCCGAGGGCTGTAATTCATACCAGCAGTGGCCGTTATGAGGTTTGAACATGCATTAATCAAAGCTTGCGCACAAGCTGCTTTGGTTTTAAGCGTGCTATATTTCCCCTGAACGAGGTTGATATCTACTGGAATTTTGAAATTCCAGTAATGCTCATCTTCTGAAAAAACACTACGTTCAAGGTTGTGAAAAGTACCAGCCCAACGGTTAAGAGCTTTTATGCGTCGGGGAATATTTCTGACTTTGGTTCGATGATCTCTGTTAAGTCGTCTACTCATGAATAATTTACTTTTTAGCTGCTCAAACGGTTCACGTTGTGTCCCTACAAAGAGCATTCTATCCTAAGTTGTTCAGTTTATCGTTACGTCTGCAATTTAATGCACCGCAATCGGCTTGCAAGAATTTATGTTTGCCCCTCGCTCAAAACAGATCTCACATTTCCTCATGCAAGTCTGCTTCGCGCCAGAAGCGAACACCACTTACCCCCGTAGCCACGGTGTGATCGTCAACCCGGTAAGCAAGCCTTCAGGGCTAAGCAGGCGAGTAACGGTTTGCCCCCACGGTTCGGTGCGGTTAGCCACCAGCAGGCGATAGCCTTTTTCACTCAGGATACGGGTAGCAGAAGCGAGATCCTGTACCTCATATTCAATCCATCCCTGCGGTATCGGATGGTCGGCTGGCCACTGCTCCTCGCCAAAACATGATGTTGCAGCCTGTGATAGCGGCCAGACGGCAAAATGTTTAACCCCCTCCAACATACCTTCTTCGGCAAGAAGATAGTCGCAGTTACCCTCCATTGGCTTAAGCGGCAATCCGAGTGTCTCGACATAAAACCCTGCACTGGACTCTGTATTTCGCGAAATGGGCCCGAAACCCGCGACAAACAAAACCTCAACGCCTGGTAAAATCTGCGACATATCCACCCCCTTAATTGCCTGAAATTAATTCTGAATTTATATTACGGCTGGCCTAAACGCTACCCTCAATTCTGGTATCTCATTCACTGTACGGGTTTAGCACTCAGGGCTATGACAATCAACAGGATGGCACCCGCACTCATTACCAGCCATGCGCTGGTCAGTGAAACCGCATTGTCGCGAAGGATCCCTCGCAATTAATGGCATGAGTGCAGCAATCATGTATCCACCACCTTGCACTTTAGAGAGTAACCTCCCGGCCTGTGCAGGTGTTCGTGTGTGCTAGAAGGTGATGATGAGAGACTGCGGGAAGATGGCTCCGATACCTGTGCAGGCAGCAAGGTTGACACTGCCTACCCGGCGAAAATACCAGACACATTAGCCTCGCCATCAGTAGCAACAGAACAGCGAGCAGTGGAACACGACGATCGGGGAATTTATCAGCCAGCGCTGAAACGACAAACCCTGCGACAACTTCGGTTGAATGGTATAACGTCTTGCGGCAATCTGGTTGCTGTAAGCTGTTCAAAATCACAAAGGCTCATATGAAACAAATTACTATCAGTGACCTGAAACACCAAAGCGAGCAAGCCGCAAATTCCCCTCGCTTACGTGCTCATCGGAATTTCCACACTGATCTGAGTGATCCAGTTCAGCGTCTAGCTATTACTATGGAGCCAGGCACCGCTGTGCTGATGAAATGGTACGCTCAGGTGCAAGTGGGCGATGGTGGTTTTACTCTGTAAATTATTTACAGTGGGCCCAGCGAGTTGAAATGTGATCCTATTCAGTTGGCATTTTAAAATACTAATCACTTGCGATCTAAAATATTACGAACGGTCCTCTTTTAAAACGGAATGATAAAATGGCCCATTCATTACAACGACTTGATGATGACCCTCTAAGGGAACAAATCCGGGGGGTAAATGTCTATCAACATGACAGCGGCCAGCTTCCCTTCGGAAACATTGATGCCTCACATTTTGAGTTATTGATTGCCGATCTTTTCCGGCATATGCAGGGCACTGGAGTCGATTGGAACTGGTATGATGATGTCTGCCGGGTAAATGATGGTGCCGATAATGGCGTTGATGTCCTGTTATCTCTTGATCAAGAGAGCCGGGGTATTGTGCAGTGCAAACGTTATTCGAGCGCTGACGTTACCATGACGCTGGTTCGTCAGGAGTTGCTTGCTCTTACTCTGCGCGGACTGATCATTGACGACCTGCTTCCTCCCGAGGATCACTCAACACCCTTCCGGTATATTCTTGCGGTATCCAACAACGTCGCGGCAGATGTGTTCAGTTTCTTTACAAAGAAAAATGCTGTGATTAAAGATCTCACGAATAACCAAAGTAAGTGGGAAACGGCGGCCAGAATCGTTAAGAGCAAATATGCCCTGCTTAAAAACAGCTCTGTGTTTACCGGTAAAACCGATGCCCAGCTTCTGGCGATGGTGAGCGACAGATTAAAAGCATTTAAATATACGCTGTTCCGTCAGGAGTCACTTTCTCCGCTGGTGAGGAGGTGCGACTATGTCATGAATACCTATTTTGCCCGGGAGCAAGTTTGTACGGTAGATGAGATCCACCGGTTATTCCAGGAGTATATGCCGGAACAGCCAGAGCTGCTTGCGTCAAATTACCTTGCTTACAGGTCCGTATATACACGGTATTTCAACGCAACAATGCTGTACGGTAAACGACTTCATTCGGTACTCATCCACCAGAGAGGACATGAGGCGCTCAAGACACTAGACGAGATGCTGACAACACATCTTCCCCGCCAGACGGGCTCACAGCCTTCGGTAATTGTGTTCTGTGCAGATGCCTTCACACTATCTGATTATGCAACCCTTAATAATCTTATCAGCAGCTATCCCTTTCCCGTTGTGTTGCAAGCTGGTTTCGGGTGCGTAAAAGGCAGTGATCTGAATGGGTTACGAGAATCAGCGATAAATTTCCCGGACGGTGACACAACGCTTTACCCGGCTGACGCAGACTATCAGGGGGGCTGGTGCTGGATAAAGGAAGAGAATTCAGCTCCAGAGGTATGGTTATTACTCGAAACCACTGACCGCGGTTCGGGGACTGGACACGGCAGATTGTCCCTTCGACTGAGTTTTGCGGATATCAATCTCTGGTGCACCCTGAGTGGTGATTTTTACCCGGATACGCTGAATAAACACTTGCTGTGCGAAAAAGTTCTGGTCGGGATGAAGGATGATCGTTCAGGAAGAGGTAATCTCCTGCTCGTCTCTTCTGCCGGCCCCATTCAGCAGAACACAGTCTGCCGTCAGGTGAATCTGTTCAATATGCTCAGAAGGCAGTCGGAGTTGGGGGTGGTACTTTGTCACGCGGCAGGAAACCCGGAAATCAGTGAGGCTCTGCGACATGCCACGGGATTTTTCCCGCTGAGTACCGGCGATGACCGGTTGTTCCTCTGTCCGAAGGCGCAGGATTTCTTCCTCCTGAGAAGCAGTCACATTGCCTCCGTTATACTAACGCTTACCTTTGACAAGACCCGTAACAGTTTTAGCCTGATTGATTCCTTTTTATATCAGCGGCATGCGGGGCAGTTACTGTCCCTCAGCAAGGGCATTCAGATGGAGCTTGACCGTATGTTAAGCCCGTTGATCCCGGCGACGATGTATCCTATGACTTCCGCCGGTCTCACTGCTCTGCGCCAGGGAATACTGACGGGAACAATCCCATATCCGGAAAACCTGGTGCAATATGCACTCAATGGTACGGGCTCTGAAAACAACACCGAACCGGATTCCCTGCATTATCATAGGATTGCCCTGCTTCGGATCCTGAAAGCGCTTAGTTATCTCTCCGGTGATGTCAATATCAGCTGGCAGTCTGACACGAGCATGACGGCACACCTTTCCTGGGAACAGGCAGGTGGGCAGAAGGACGGGATCCTTGGCTGGGATGCTCAGGGAATGAATTATATCCAGGTGCAGAGTCGCCTGCTCGAATGGATGAGGGATGGTTCATGGCACCCCGACTTATTTGTTTTCGCTCTCTTCGAGGGACATATGCCAGCCGGGCAAAACCGGGTACCGCTCGATCTGACCCGCAATGACATTGTACAGCCCGACGAAATTCCGGACAGCACCGTTATGCCAAGGATTTCCCGCAGGGCCTGGGTGGTGGGGCTGAT
Organism: Enterobacter sp. LM3; assembly: GCF_046622475.1. Lineage (NCBI taxonomy): Bacteria > Pseudomonadati > Pseudomonadota > Gammaproteobacteria > Enterobacterales > Enterobacteriaceae > Enterobacter > Enterobacter sp. LM3. The sequence goes on from NZ_JBJURN010000023.1 coordinate 22,932, forward strand.
GGACTTGGTGCAAAACAGCATGACAAGCACAACAACAGCGGATCGCACGTCCTTCCTGAAACAGATACAGGGTCTAAAAAATGGATAACCTAGTAAACCTGATAGATGCCAGAGCCAGCATGACAGGGTTTTTACCCCATAAAAAGGCCCGCACCCGATTTGCGCAGGTGAAGCATGCGGTAGGGTATTGGGAGTCCGATTATGCCTCGCTTCTGCTCTGGGATGTCAGTTATGTGCCTCAAAACGACCTCATCCGTGTGATGAATTACGGTGAGCAGGTTCTTGATACCCTGACGCGCGAAAGAGAAACAAAAGGGTACGTTATCGATGCTTCTCTCATTTATGCCTTCAGGGATCCGTCCCTATGTCCTTCAGCTCTTGTCGGACGGATCGAACGTGACACACATCTGGCCCGTAAGCACGTTGTTATTAGGGTGGACGGCCGTTGGACCCGGACAGAACGGATCACTGTTCTGGGGCTTTCCCCAGTCTCGACAGAAATTCATGCGTCCGATGGCGCACGTTTTACCGATGCTACAGAGCGTCTGATCATGGACATTACCCACAGCAGTCCCTCCGGTCTTGCCCGCCGACATGCAAATGAATGGGAGAATGGTGATGTTTGATTTACGCATTTTATCGGTAAAGATTAAGAATTTCAGGGGTATTAAGGGAGAGGTTACGCTTCCACTTGATGCGGGGCTGACCGTCATTTATGCGGTAAATGGCACGGGAAAAAGCACGTTGTGTCATGCAGTTGAGTGGGTTCTCACTGGTGAAGTGGCCGAGGTCCCTGCAGATGCGTTGGTGTGCCATTTCGCCACCGGTACGACGGAGGTGACCTGTGTTTGTCTTCTTGATGGAAAAAAAACAACCCTGGTTCGCACCCTGCAGGGTGCCACTCTTCAAACAGAGGAAGGAGAAGAGAGGCATATAAAAGATGACGAGTTGCTCGCGATGCTGACGCCGGCAGAAGCTGGTCTCAAAGCGCGATCAAACATTGCCACGAGAAACAAACGCGAGTGGTTACGGCACAGTCGCTGGCTCTATTCGCATTCGCTGGCTCTGCTGGTTGATGAAGCCGAATCGGAACAGCGTTCACAAATTTTTGCCAATATACTTGGCTATGGTCACTTACTTCCTCAGCAGAAATTACTGATGGACTATCTGCGGTATTTGCCACAGTCCGTCTCGCTTTATAAAAAGCTCAGGGATACGGAAACAAAACGGCAGGAACTCGAACAAAAGCGTGAGCATTACGGGATACTTGCAACCCGCACCGAAGAGAGGCTGACAGCGCTATGTGATGCGCTGCGGATCCCGAGGGAAAACGTTCCTCCCCGGACACAGCTTGATCGGGCCTTGATGACACTGCAGATACGGCAGTTTGATCATCAGCTTCAGCAAACTCGCTACAGACAACTCGCCGAAACCTGGGAATCCGCCCACTATGCGGAAAAAGAACTGACACTTGCGGATCAAAAACATCTCTATTTTGAATCTGAGATCCGTTCCCGTGAGGAAAAGCAGAGTGAACGGAAGACGCAGATACGTGCTTTAAAACACCATATTGCGGAAGTGAACCACCAGCGGGACAGGGTAACCGAAACTCTCACCACTCTTAACAATCAGTGGGAAATGGTCAGTGAGCGCGTTTTTGAAACCATCGGGGAGTATCCAGACCGACTCACATTAGCGCAGTTACAGGCAACGGTGCCTGAATCCCGTCTCTCCTCTGCCATGAGCGGAAAACGACTTTCCTTACTGCATAAAGCTCTCGCCGTACACCGGGCATGCTGGCCTGACGAAGACACGAGAAAGGAGTGGCAAGAATACATACGGGAATACAGTGATGAAGCTCCGCTGAAAGCCAGGGGGGAGCGTTTTCAGGTGCTTAAGGAAAAGCGCGATTCTTTCCGTTTCAGACAGATACATCTCAACGACACTCTGACTCAGCTCATAATCCTCGGCGAGCGTATCGTCAGTCATTCTGGTGAAAGTCATTGTCCATTATGCAGCCATGACTGGGAGGGAAATGCATCTCTGATGGAGGCGATACGGCAGTCAGAAAGCATGCTCTCGCCAGCTTTACATGCACTTAAGACCGAGCTGCGGCAAACTGAAGAGGAGATGGGGCAGCTCCGGGAAGAGATCCGTGGCCTGAAAGTTAAACGAGATCGTGCTACTAGCTATCAGGAACGTCTGCGTCGTGCTGATAAAACGTTTCTTGAACAAAAAGCGCTTCTTGATGTGGAGTGGCTCACGCCCTTGACTCCGGAAACGTGGCGACATGAGACACTGGAAAACTACTTAACCCGGCTGAATATGGGCCGGATGATTGCCGAGTTTGCGGATAAAATTAGGCAAGCTGAGAGGTTACTGGATGACCAGACACTGAGGAATGATGTCGCTCTGGGGGATCTGCCTGAGGAATACCGTTCAAGACTTACAACTACGCAACGAACACATGAGGTTTTGCTGACCAATCTTGCTCGCCAGCAAGCAGAGCTGGAACTAAAGCTCGGACAGGAGTCTGTTTTGTTAAATGAACTGATTTCCGAGCGTAATCACATTGAAATAGTGCTTCGAGGGTACAGGGAAACCTGGGACTCATTCAGAACATTATGGGACAGTTTTACCGGAAACGCTCCGGTAAGTCAGAAAACACTTTCTGAATACAAAAACACACTGGATAACGATCTTACTGCCGATGAGAACATCACCCTGCTATATGAAAAGGCTAAGCTTGCCGTTCATGCCGCTGTAGCTGGCGAAGACTATACCCTTCTGCTCAGTGAAGAGAAGGAACTTCGTCAGCGTATTGAATTACAGGCAAAACGCAAACAGGTCGCTAGTGTTGCTCTGTCAGAAGTTACGCATGAAATTGAGAAACTGGCAGATGCACGCATTAATGAGCTGATCGTGCCGGCTTCAGAGCTCTTCTCCAGAATGCATGCCAATGAGGTCTATAAGGGACTGAATATTGCAGGCAAAGGAGAACTTCGCTGGCGGGCTCTGGTTGAAGGGCCGGGAGACAATGATGATGCTTTGGTGGCTGACAGCTACTTCAGCCAGGGGCAACGTCAGGATCTGGCCCTTTCTCTCTATCTGGCGCGGGCACGTTCTCTGGGGGGCACATTCTTTCTGGATGAACCCGTGGCACATCTTGACGATCTAAACCGCGCTGCAATGGTCGATATCTTCAGGGTGCTTTCAGTCCAGAATCCAAATATGAGTCTTGTGCTGACCACCAACAGCGATCTGCTGAGGCGGCATCTGATACAGAAGTACGCCCTACTGAGCGATCAGGCGCTGACGGTGATTACTATGACAGGAAATCCTCATCAGGGAGTCGATGTTACGGTCAGCTCAACAGGCAGGAGGCCTCACTTCCCGGATAACAGACTACCAGCCCCAGTCTGGTGAGGGGCTTCTCACCGGAGCGGACGGGGTTGTCGGCTACAACTCGTGTAGTAGGCAGGTTCTCGTCGCTGGCAGTAATGTAGAATTTTTGACCCCCATCGGGTATACCGTGCTACGGTGTTCCAGTTTCTGAACGCTATAGTCGGTTTAGCTACAATCATTTTTATCAATGCAGATGTTTGCAGGAGTTGTCTGGAGTACCCGAGCAGGGTACTCCAGTGCAATGCGGCATTTTATATCAGGCCGCCAGTTCGGGCATTTGCTCCTTCACGAAATTCAATACCTTCTTCGCGTCCAGGGACGCATAGGGCAGACTCTCAATAATGGCGATTGAACGCGTATTGCCAACCGTTTCTTTTATCTCATCAAGTTTGTATTGAATGTGCGGCGCAATGAGAAAACCGTCAAAAGCGGGGGCGACACTGGCGAAGTTATCCAGCCCGACAGCGCTAATCATCAGCGGATAGCCTTCCCGTTCAGCCAGAGACTGCATCTTTTTGGCGAGAGAGTTTGCGGTATTACCGAACAAACAACATATCAGAAGCTTTTTCATGTTTTTTACCTCCTGAAAACCGCTCACAGGGTATTCCTGGCATCATTCCTGAAATGAGTGCTACATCTTATTTTGTGACAAATAATGGATGGCGACTCTCAACGACTTATTACCGTTTAAGCCAGTCGAGAAAAAACTGGCTAAAAGCAGAGACCTGAAGCGGCTGTAATTTGCGTTGCGGGTAAACAAATTGCAGCCCGACATCTTTGCGGTCGTATCGGCTAAATCCGGTAAAACTGTCGGCAAACAGCACCGTGAGTCTGCCGGTCTCAACATCGTCTTTCACATCCCACCACGATTTTCCTGCTATACCCGCCCCACTGAGCGCCCACTGGCGAAGCAACGCCCCGTCGTCACACACCATCGCTGGTTCTACGCGAACGACGGTTTCTTCACCCTCATTTTCAAAACGCCATTCGTTCATTACCACCCCCTGAGACTCAAGTGCCAGACACCGGTGATGGGCTAAATCTGCAAAAGTGGAGGGGGTACCACGATCGTTCAGATAAGCCCTGGCAGCGACCAGAACCCGGTGATTCGGGCGGATATTTCTGACGACAAGGCTGCTGTCCGGCAGGTTGCCGAAACGAATGCTCATATCCAGCCGGTTAGCGACCAGATCCTCAACATGCTCCCTTAAATAGATGAAAAAGTTCACTTCAGGATGGAGCCGGGAAAATTCGATAACGGCGGGGCTAAGGTACTGCCTGCCAAAGTCAGAGGGGGCGGAGAGACGAATATTGCCACTGAGAACACCTTCTTTTTGTGTCAGTAACGACTCGGCGTGATGCATCTCTTCCAGTACGCGCAGCGCGGCATGGTAAAACTCTTCGCCTGCGCGGGTGAGCGTGATGGAACGTGTAGAACGATGGAACAGACGAGTCTGGTAACGCTCTTCAATTGCCTTCAGGCGGGCCGTCATGGTCGCAGGAGATAGCGACAGGCGTCGTCCGGCGGCGGAAAGGCCTCCTGCCTCGGCGACTTCAACCAGCAATGCCATGTCTTCAAGTTTGCCCATTATTCATTTTTTCCGAAAAGTGCATCTGTTTTTCGTGTAATTATCAAAGTCAGTAGCCATCTGTAAAGTGTTTTCATCCAAAGCACAAGGGATGAAATCATGAACCGTATTTCACTTTTTGAACGTTACAGGTTGGGTAAACAGAACCTGAAAAATCGTATCGTTATGGCACCGATGACGCGCGCGCGCTCACTTCAGCCGGGAAACATTCCGTCCTCCCTGATGGCTGAGTATTACCGGCAACGAACCAGCGCAGGATTGATCATCACGGAAGCCACACAGATCTCTCCCCAGGGCCAGGGATATTCATGGACACCCGGGATCCATTCTCCTGACCAGGTTACAGGGTGGCAACTCACCACGGGGGCTGTGCATCAGGCGGGAGGTGTGATTTTTTCTCAGCTCTGGCACGTCGGCCGGATGTCGCATGCCAGTTTTCACCAGGATGGAAAGCCCGTAGCCCCGTCAGCCCTGGCTCCTGACGCGAAGGTGTGGATAGTGAATGACAAAGGTGAAGGCCAAATGGTTGACTGCCCGCAACCGAGAACGCTTTCACGTAAGGATATTCACGGCATTATTGCTCAGTATCGTCAGGCTGCATTGAATGCTGTTCAGGCCGGGTTTGATGGCGTGGAAGTCCACGGGGGAAACGGCTATCTGATCGACCAGTTTCTGCGTCAAACCTCAAACAAACGCACGGATGAGTATGGCGGCACCCTCGCCAACCGGATCCGTTTTGCGCAGGAGGTGTTGAACGCCATTGCTGAGGCCATTGGTCACGAGCGCACGGGCATCCGCCTGTCACCGTTTATTACCCAACGCGGGATGAACGATCCGCAGGTCACTGAGGCAATACTCGCTCTCGCGGCCTGGTGTGAACAGCGAGGGATTGCGTTCATCCACCTGGCCGAAGCTGACTGGGACGATGCGCCACAAGTGCCTGACCACTTCCGTAAATCACTTCGTGAGGTATTCACGGGAACCCTTATCGTCGCGGGGAACTATGACCTTGATAAAGCGGAAAAAATACTGGCTGCGGGCTATGCCGACTTGATCGCGTTCGGTCGGCCGTTTATTGCCAACCCGGATTTACCGCATCGACTTGAGCACCATTTGCCTCTGGCTCGGGTGCGTGATCCCGCCACGCTGTTTGGTGGCACCGCGACGGGATATACCGATTACCCCATTTACAACCTGCAAGAGAATGATCTGCAGTGACCTTAATAACGAGTTGAGAGAGATTATGAAATATTCAACGTATTTGGCCCCAGGCGTAATGGCGCTCATTCTTGCTGCTACCACAGGAACAGCCTTTTCGGCCCAGGTAGAACTGGTGAAACCGGAACATCTTATTGTCGATAAGAGCCTGCCACAGACGCAATTAGCGGCGAATGAATATGTTGCCAGAGAGTATGCGACATTCTGGAATACGGGAAAAGAGTCCCTGGCCCGTGACGCCCTGGCGATTAATTTCATTGATAAAACGCCCCCTGAAGGTCGTAAGCAGGGACCTGATGGTGCAATTCTGGCCTCCAGGGCGTTTCGTTCAGCTGTACCTGATTTGCGCTGCGACGTTGAACAAATGATTATTTCAGGTAACCGTGTCGTATCCCATTTACATTTTCGCGGTACGTTCACCGGGACATTTGGCAAGCTGAAGGGGATGGGGCAGAAAATAGATTTCATCGCCACGGATATCTATGAAATCAGCGAAGGTAAAATTGTGGCTAACTGGCATATTGAGGATAACCTGACACTGATGAAACAGCTGGGCGCACTGTAAATTCATCACTCCGGGTAACCGGGGGTGGCCCGGAGTGATGCGTAAATCCTATAGCCCAAGGTCGCTCAACGAGGGGTGATCGTCCGGGCGTCTGCCCAGCAGCCAGTGGAACAGTCGCTCTGATCCCTTGATCGGCATATCGTTTACACAGGCGAAACGACGCTTCATCAATCCGTCCGGATCGAACTCCCAGTTTTCATTGCCGTACGAACGGAACCAGTTGCCTGAATCATCATGCCATTCATAGGCGTAGCGAACCGCGATCCGGTTTTCTGTGAATGCCCAAAGCTCTTTTATCAGACGGTAATCCAGCTCTTTCTTCCACTTCCGCTCCAGAAACGCCTGGGCCTCTTCACGGTTATTGGCGAATTCTGCGCGGTTACGCCATTGGGTATCCAGCGAATAGGCCAGCGCGACTTTCGCAGAGTCGCGACTGTTCCAGCCATCTTCTGCCAGTCTGACTTTTTCGATGGCACTTTCACGCGTAAAGGGCGGTAAAGGAGGACGTGTGTTCATGGCGATTACCTCAGAGTGATATTAAGTAGACAGGTCTGTCTACTTGCGGTAATCTAGTCCTGAAAAATAACGCTGTCAATACTCTCGTTTGAGGCTACCGAAAAGTGAATACAGAAATCACGAGCAACGATAAAAAAATCAGCGTCAGGGATAAGATATTACTTACGGCGCACGATCTGTTTTATTCCACGGGCTTCAGGGCGACAGGGGTGGATACGCTGATTAAAGAGGCGAAAGTGACGAAAGTGACGTTTTATCGCCATTTTCCGAGTAAAAGTTTACTTATTCTTGCCTATTTGCAATATCGGCATGAAATATGGATTAAGTGGTTTGAAACCACGCTGCGCCGACATCTCGACGAAAGCCAGATATCTTCTGATGCGTTATCTGCAACGCTCGCTGAATGGTTTATTTCGCCCCAGTTTCACGGCTGTGCGTTTATTAACGCCAGCGCAGAGGCAAAATCCGAAGATATTGAAAGCGAAATAAAAGAAATATGCCGCAATCATAAATTCGAAACAAAGAAAGTCATTACGTTGCTGACGGGAATGGCTGATGAGAACGTCGTCAGTGAAATAATGTTACTCATTGACGGCGCGATTATTCACGCGCAAATGGGGATAAATTCAGATGAGGTAATAAACCAGCTAAAGGCAGGTTTAATGAGACTGAGCGGAAACGGCTATACACCTGAACAACATTCATACCGGAAATGAGCGTGTGGCCCATAACTGCACATTCTCCCTTGATATCGGCTGGAAAACCTTGCGGAAGGACGCGGGGCTTGAGCCAGAACAAATACTCCGCGGATGTGCTCGCCCGTGCCGCTAAAAGTCATCGCTTGCGACCGCGCCTGGCTGGGAGACCGTCTATGTGATCGCATTATTCTCAGCCAGACGCGATGATCCCTGCGTCGGGGGTAGTGGTTACGCGCCGAGTTCTTTGCGGATAATCTCTGCCCCGGCGCTCAGGGCCTTCAGCTTACCGTTGGCAACCTGACGGGAAAGCGGGGCCATACCGCAGTTGGTTGACGGGTAAAGCTTGTCGGCATCGACAAACTGCAGCGCTTTACGCAGCGTATCGGCCACTTCTTCTGGCGTTTCGACACTGTTCGTGGCGACATCAATTGCGCCAACCATCACTTTTTTACCACGGATCAGTTCCAGCAAGTCCATTGGCACGCGTGAGTTATGGCACTCCAGGGAGATAATGTCGATGTTTGACGTCTGCAGCTTAGGGAACGCTTCTTCATACTGTCGCCATTCTGAGCCCAGCGTCTTTTTCCAGTCGGTATTGGCTTTAATGCCATATCCGTAGCAGATATGCACCGCCGTTTCGCATTTCAGCCCTTCAATGGCACGCTCTAACGCAGCAATACCCCAGTCGTTCACCTCATCAAAGAAGACGTTAAACGCAGGTTCATCAAACTGGATAATGTCGACACCAGCGGCTTCTAATTCTCTGGCCTCCTGATTCAGGATTTTGGCAAATTCCCAGGCCAGCTTTTCGCGGCTTTTATAATGAGCATCGTAGAGCGTATCAATCATCGTCATCGGGCCAGGCAGTGCCCATTTGATCGGCTTGTCAGTGAGCTGGCGCAGGTACTTCGCATCATCAACGAAAACCGGTTTTTGACGCGTCACGGCATCCACGACGGTAGGGACACTTGCATCATAGCGATTGCGAATGCGCACAGTCTGACGGTTTTCAAAATCCACGCCGCTGAGATGTTCAATAAAGGTGGTGACAAAGTGTTGGCGGGTTTGCTCGCCGTCGCTGATGATATCGATACCCGCGCGTAGCTGTTCGTCGAGGGATAAACGCAGGGCATCCTGCTTACCGGCACGTAATTCATCGTCCTGCAATTTCCACGGGGACCACAGCGTTTCGGGTTGGGCAAGCCAGGTTGGCTTAGGTAAGCTGCCAGCCGTTGATGTCGGGAGCAATGTTTTCATAATAATAAACCTTTTAATATTGATTAATCACAGCGTGAAGTTATGAGACCACTGCTCAAGAATGTGTTTGTAGGGCTTAATAAATTGCTCTTCCGTAAACTTGCCCTGCTGAATAGCGAGCTGGCTACGTTCTTCCCGGTCGTAAACAATTTTTGTTAATGAATGATCCTGTTGATTCAAATCCGGCTGATAGCATTGTCCTGCCGCCGAGTTCGCATTATAAATTTCCGGACGATAAATCTTTTGAAATGTCTCCATCGTACTGATGGTTCCGATCAGTTCAAGATTGGTGTAATCGGCAAGCAAATCGCCGGAATAATAAAAGGCAAAAGGTGCTGCGCTGTTTTCAGGCATGAAATAACGAACCTTCAGCCCCATTTTACCGAAGTACTGCTCAGTCAATGATGACCCCTCTGGCTGATACTCAATACCCAACACCGGGTGGGAGTTACCTGTGCGGTGGTAGATATCTTTACTGGAGACACTCAGGCAGATCACTGGCGGCTTTTTGAAGTTCTGCTGGTATTCAGCGGATTGTGTAAAGTGCTTAAAGATGTTGCCATGCAAATCACCAAAGTTATGTGGGATGCTGAACCTGGATTGATCTTTATTGTGATCGAGCAGCAATACGCTGAAGTCATAGTCGCGTACGTATGAAGAAAAATTATTCCCGACAATGCCTTCAACACGCTCGTTGGTTTCTTTGTCGACAATGAACGTTTGCAGTATTTCAATTGCCGGGAAGCTATTGTCGTCACCAACATTCATATCAACAGAAACAATTTCAAGCTCGACAGAATAACGGTCGGATTTAGGGTTATCCCAGCGTGCTAATGCATTAAAACGGTTGTTAATCATCACCAGCGTATTACGCAGATTTTCCTGACGCTTTTCACCGCGCGCTAAGTTGGCAAAATTGGTCGTAGTACGCGTATTTTCTGAAGGGTTATAGTTCTCATCGAAGCAACTGCGCTTAAGGGTGAATGTAAAATTTTTATTCATTGTGGTTATGCATCCTAAGTTCATGTTGCCAGAAAGTTATCAATACATCATTTATGCCTTAGCCAGTGGCGCAGGGGAAGTGACTTAATTTCAATGCAACATGAGCTATCTTCATACATGGTGAAAAGGACTAACGTTCGGCCAGTCTGGTACACCCTCGCTAATTCCCGGTATAATTGCCAAAATTTCCAACCGGTTTAGAAACGAACATGACAAAACTCACCTTACAAGAGCAGATGCTGAAAGCGGGCTTAGTGACCAGCAAGAAAATGGCTAAAGTCCAGCGCACGGCAAAAAAATCCCGCGTACAGGCTCGCGAGGCGAGAGAGGCTGTGGAAGAGAACAAGAAAGCGCAGATTGAACGTGACAAGCAGCTCAGCGAACAGCAAAAACAGGCCGTGCTTGCAAAAGAGTTCAAAGCGCAGGTGAAGCAGCTGATTGAAATGAACCGTATTACCGTTTCAAAAGGCACGATCACCTTTAACTTCACCGACGGTAATCTGATCAAAAAAATCGACGTCGATAAGCAGACGCAAACCCAGTTGATTAATGGTCGTCTAGCCATTGCGCGCCTGGTGATTAACGCTAACGGTGATTGTGAATACGCGATTATCCCGGCAGTGGTGGCGGATAAAATCGCCCAGCGTGATGCGGAAAGTATTGTTTTGAACAGCGCGCTGAGCCAGGAAGAGCAGGATGAAGACGATCCGTACGCAGACTTCAAAATCCCTGATGATTTGATGTGGTAAGCAACGTTCAGAATGGTGCGTCGTGACGGGCGTTGATCGCTTTTCCGCTCACCGGATGAACAAAATCCAGCCCGCTTGCGTGCAGCATGAGCCGGGGCGTCTGTTCGGTACCCGGCCATTCAAGACCACCATACAAATCGCAACCGATAATCGGGTGACCTAACTGCTGGCAGTGAATGCGTAGTTGATGGGTTCGCCCGGTCTCCGGGGTAAGCTGCACGCGCGTCAACGGTAACACCGTTCCGTCTTCCTGTTCCTGAAACATTCGCTCTACCACCCGATAACGGGAGCGGGCAGGTTTGCCGTTGATGGCGCAAATCGACATTAGCGGGAACAGCGCCGGATCTTTGGCAATCGGTGCATCAATGACCCCCTCGTTGTTATCCACATGCCCGCAGAGCAGAGCCGTGTAAACCTTGTTGATGGCGCGCTGGCTGAACTGATGGCAGAGCGCGGCATTGATCGCCTTATTACGGGCAATCACCATCAGCCCGGAGGTGCCGAAATCAAGACGATGCACCAGCGTGCAGCCGGGGAAGGCCTGTACCAGGCGGTAGTGTACAGAATCGAGGTTTTGCGGGTTTTTACCTGAGAGGCTCAACAACCCTGAAGGTTTGTTGATCAGTATAAGGTCGTCATCCTGCCAGAGGATCTCTATTTCCGCAAAGCACGGCGGGGCAATAAAAGTATCAATAATCGCAGACATCAGGCAGCCCGACAGGAGAGTGGGTGCGGATAATAACGAAATGGCGGGAAAAAGAAAAACCCTCTCACCAGGCGGTGAGAGGGGGAAATCTTAGGCGGCTACGAAATCATCGATAGCGGCTTTCGCATCAGACTGCGCTTTGGTCGCCATTTCCGGGCCGTAAGCGATACCTTCGGCGAACACGAAGTTCACGTCGGTGATGCCGATGAAGCCCAGGAAGACGCTCAGGTACGGTGTAACCAGGTCAGTTGGGGTATCTTTGTGAATACCGCCACGGCTGGTCAGAACCACAGCACGTTTACCTTTAACCAGACCTTCTGGGCCATTCTCGGTGTAACGGAAGGTTACGCCTGCACGCGCTACCAGGTCGAAGTAGTTCTTCAACTGAGTTGAAATGTTGAAGTTGTACATTGGGGCGTTGATCACGATGACGTCGTGCGCCTGCAGCTCAGCAATCAGCTCATCAGAGAGAGCCAGCGCTTCCTGCTGACGTGAGGTCAGTGGGGTGTCGCCTGGACGCAGCGCGCCAACCAGTTCGCCATCCAGCACAGGAATTGGGCGGGCAGCCAGGTCACGTACGGTGATTTCATCAGCAGGATGCTGTTCACGCCACTGCTCAACGAAGTAATCAGACAACTGACCAGACTGAGAGTACCCTGCCAGAATACTGGATTTCAAAACTAATACTTTGCTCATGGGTGATTCCTGTTTTGCATTTGATTGAAGGGGGGTGCCCCGTTGCTTGTTGACACTTTATTCACAATCCTGTCGCAGAGATAGCGCAATATATCGAAGTCTATGTTCGAATTTTTTGAATAAGGCACTGAAAGCGCCAATGTGGTACTCTATAGCAATCATTAAAATGAGATTTTACCCGGCAGAGCACTGCCCGTTAACGCTATGACAGAACAACAAAAATTAACCTTCCCGATGCTCCTGCAACAGCTTGATTCGTTGATGCTGCGCGACAAACAGCGGTTTGCCCGCCGTCTGCACGGGGTCAAGAAGGTTAAAAATCCTGATGCACAACAGGCCATTTACCAGGAGATGGCGAAAGAGATTGAACAGGCAGCAGGGAAGGTTGTGCTGCGCGAAGCCGCACGTCCGGATATCACCTACCCGGAAAACCTGCCTGTCAGCCAGAAAAAACAGGACATCCTTAACGCCGTGCGAGACCACCAGGTGGTGATTGTCGCGGGGGAAACGGGTTCCGGGAAAACCACCCAGTTGCCGAAAATTTGCATGGAGCTGGGGCGCGGTGTGAAAGGGCTGATTGGTCATACGCAGCCGCGTCGTCTGGCGGCGCGTACCGTGGCGAACCGTATTGCCGAAGAGCTGCAAACGGAGCCGGGCGGTTGCATTGGTTACAAGGTGCGATTCAGCGATCACGTTAGCGATAACACCATGGTCAAGCTGATGACCGACGGTATTCTGCTGGCCGAAATCCAGCAGGACAGGCTGCTGATGCAGTACGACACCATCATCATCGATGAAGCGCATGAACGCAGCCTGAATATCGATTTCCTGCTCGGCTACCTGAAAGAGCTGCTGCCACGTCGCCCGGATCTGAAAATCATCATTACTTCCGCGACCATCGACCCGGAACGTTTCTCGAAGCATTTCAACAATGCACCGATTATCGAAGTTTCTGGCCGTACTTTCCCGGTGGAAGTGCGTTATCGCCCGATTGTTGAAGAGGCGGATGATACCGAGCGCGACCAGTTGCAGGCTATTTTCGATGCCGTCGATGAGCTGGGGAACGAAAGCGCGGGCGATATCCTGATCTTTATGAGCGGCGAGCGTGAAATTCGCGATACCGCTGATGCGCTCAGCAAGCGTGACCTGCGCCATACGGAGATCCTGCCGTTGTACGCACGCCTGTCGAACAGTGAACAGAACCGTGTGTTCCAGGCGCACAGCGGGCGTCGCATCGTGCTGGCAACCAACGTGGCGGAAACCTCGCTGACCGTGCCGGGCATTAAATATGTCATCGACCCGGGTACGGCGCGTATCAGCCGCTACAGTTACCGCACCAAAGTTCAGCGTCTGCCGATTGAGCCGGTTTCACAGGCCTCTGCAAATCAGCGTAAAGGGCGCTGTGGCCGTGTATCGGAAGGGATTTGTATTCGCCTCTATTCCGAGGACGATTACCTGTCGCGCCCGGAGTTTACCGACCCGGAGATCCTGCGTACCAACCTGGCGTCCGTCATCCTGCAGATGACCGCGCTGGGGCTGGGTGATATCGCCGCGTTCCCGTTTGTGGAAGCGCCGGATAAACGCAACATTCAGGACGGCGTGCGCCTTCTGGAAGAGTTAGGAGCCATCACCACTGACGAACAGGCAACGGCGTATAAACTGACCCCGCAGGGGCGTCAGCTCAGCCAGCTGCCGGTTGACCCGCGTCTGGCACGTATGGTGCTGGAAGCGCAGAAACACGGCTGTGTGCGCGAGGCGATGATCATCACTTCGGCGCTTTCCATTCAGGATCCGCGCGAGCGGCCGATGGATAAACAGCAAGCGTCTGATGAGAAACATCGTCGCTTCCACGATAAAGAATCCGATTTCCTCGCCTTTGTGAACCTGTGGAACTACCTCGGCGAGCAGCAGAAAGCGCTGTCGTCGAATCAGTTCCGCCGCCAGTGTCGTGTGGATTTCCTTAACTACCTGCGCGTGCGCGAGTGGCAGGATATCTACACTCAGCTGCGCCAGGTGGTGAAAGAACTGGGTATTCCGGTGAACAGCGAACCGGCTGAATACCGTGAAATACATATCGCGCTGTTGACCGGTCTGCTGTCCCATATCGGGATGAAAGATGCCGAAAAACAGGAGTTTACCGGCGCACGTAACGCCCGTTTCTCCATCTTCCCTGGCTCTGGTTTATTCAAAAAACCGCCGAAGTGGACCATGGTGGCCGAACTGGTGGAAACCAGCCGTCTGTGGGGGCGTATTGCTGCCCGTATCGATCCTGAATGGGTTGAGCCGGTTGCTCAGCATCTGCTGAAGCGCGCTTACAGTGAACCGCACTGGGAGCGGGCGCAGGGCGCGGTCATGGCGACCGAAAAAGTGACCGTTTATGGCCTGCCGGTAGTGGCGGCGCGTAAGGTTAACTACAGCCAGATTGACCCGGCGCTGTGCCGCGAGCTGTTTATTCGTCATGCGCTGGTTGAAGGCGACTGGCAGACGCGCCACGCGTTCTTCCGTGAAAACCTTAAGCTGCGTGCTGAAGTTGAAGAACTTGAGCATAAATCCCGTCGCCGCGACATTCTGGTGGACGATGAAGCACTGTTCGAGTTTTACGACCAGCGCATCAGCCACGATGTGATTTCTGCCCGTCATTTCGACAACTGGTGGAAGAAAGTCAGCAAAGAGACGCCTGACCTGCTCAACTTTGAGAAGAGCATGTTGATCAAGGAAGGGGCGGAGTCGGTCAGTAAGCTCGATTACCCGAACTTCTGGCACCAGGGCAACCTCAAGCTGCGACTGACCTATCAGTTTGAACCGGGAACGGATGCCGATGGTGTAACGGTGCATATCCCGTTGCCGTTGTTAAACCAGGTGGAAGAGAGCGGGTTTGAGTGGCAGATCCCCGGCCTGCGCCGCGAGCTGGTGATTGCGTTGATTAAATCGCTGCCAAAACCGGTGCGCCGTAACTTTGTTCCTGCGCCGAACTATGCCGAAGCATTTTTAGGCCGCGTGACGCCGCTGGAGCTGCCGCTGCTGGATTCTCTTGAACGTGAATTCAGGCGTATGACCGGCACCACTATCGATCGCGATGACTGGAACTGGGATCAGGTGCCCGATCACCTGAAAATCAGTTTCCGCGTGGTGGACGATAAAAACAAAAAACTGCAGGAAGGCCGTTCGCTAACCGAACTGAAAGATGCCCTGAAAGGCAAAGTTCAGGAAACACTCTCTGCCGTCGCGGATGACGGTATCGAGCAGAGCGGGTTGCACATCTGGAGTTTTGGTCAACTGCCGGAAAGCTACGAGCAGAAACGCGGCAACTATAAAGTGAAGGCCTGGCCAGCACTGGTGGATGAGCGTGACAGCGTGGCGATCAAGCTGTTCGATAATCCGCAGGAACAGCAGCAGATGATGTGGCGCGGGCTGCGTCGTTTGCTGCTGCTCAACATCCCGTCGCCGATCAAGTATTTGCACGAGAAGTTACCGAACAAAGCCAAACTGGGTCTGTACTTTAACCCGTACGGCAAGGTGCTGGATCTTATCGACGACTGTATCTCCTGCGGCGTGGATAAGCTGATTAACGAGGCGGGTGGCCCGGTCTGGTCGGAAGAGGCGTTTGTCACGCTGCACGATAAGGTGCGGGCAGAGCTGAACGACACCGTCGTGGAAATTGCTAAACAGGTCGAGCAGATCCTGACAACCGTGTTCAACATCAACAAACGCCTGAAAGGGCGCGTGGATATGACGATGGCGCTTGGGCTATCGGATGTGAAAGCTCAGATGGCGGGGCTGGTTTACCGTGGGTTTGTTACCGGCAATGGCTTTAAACGTCTGGGTGACACCCTGCGTTACCTGCAGGCGATAGAAAAACGTCTGGAGAAAATGGCCATCGACCCACATCGTGACCGCGCGCAGATGCTGAAAGTGGAGAGCGTTCAGCAGACGTGGCAGCAGTGGCTGAACAAGTTACCTCCGGCGCGCCGCGAAGATGAAGACGTGCAGGCGATCCGCTGGATGATTGAAGAGCTGCGCGTCAGCTTCTTCGCTCAGCAGCTGGGAACGCCATATCCGATTTCGGATAAACGTATTTTGCAGGCAATGGAGCAGGTTTCAGCGTAGCAGTTACCCGGGAATCCCTCTCCCGGTGGGATGAGGGTTCCCCCGTAAAGTAATCGGGCAGTGCACAATTCCCTCACCCCTCTGGGGCGAGGGGAACCCTCCGGCACACATGTTCATCCGTTCACTATTGCCAGCGTAAAGCCATCCCACCCCTTCAGACCGACCGTTTGCAGCGCTGTGGCAGTAAGACGTGGATTATCTCCCGTCATCTCAATAAACCGCCGTACGCCCTGTACGCGTGCGTCATCACTTTGGCCGTTAATGACTTCGCCGTCGCGCACGACGTTATCACCGATAATCAACGTGCCCGGACGCGAGTAGTACAGTGCCCACTCAAGGTAGCCGGGATTGTTTGGTTTATCGGCATCAATAAAAATCAGGTCAAACGGGGGAATATCGCCAAATTGTTCGAGGGATTTGAGCGCCGGACCTTCTGTCAGTTCAATGCGCTCATTAAGCCCCGCCAGCTGGATATTCGTGCGTGCCACCTCAGCATGTACCGGGTCAGCTTCGAGTGTCATCAGCTTCCCGTCAGCCGGCAGGGCGCGAGCCATCCAGATGGCGCTGTAAGCACCCAGCGTGCCAATCTCCAGAATGCGTCTTGCCTGTGTCATACGGACAAAGAGGGCCAGAAGCTGCCCCTGATTAGCGGCAACGTCGTGCTCAGGTAAACCGGCACGTTTGTTGTTTTCGAGAACCTGCTGGAGAACCTCATCCTGAGGAATGAGCGAAGAAATCATGTAATTATCGACTGCAGACCATTGTTGTTGCACAGATTGACTCCTTAGTTTCAGGCTTGTCTTAAAGCGTTTCCTGGCCTACTACCTGGTGTCCGATGATTCAGCGTCTGACGTAAAACAGAGTTCAAATGAATATGATTCATTCATGTTAATCATATGTGAGTGGAAAAGTTAATGAAAAACGAGCGCTGACAGGGTCACGATGAAATAATCAGCAATCGGTGCTTTTTCACTGGAGGTGAGTGGCGTAATGTTTTGTATGATGGTTAATCGAAAGCATAAAATGCAGGTTAGCCCGGCTGTTTTTGATTATTCCAGAAAGATGGCAATCTGCCGGGGTGACGGGGATGTCGGCTTTCGGAGATATCTCCTGTTCAGCCACGATGTGCGCAGTACTCTGACCCAAACACTGTAAGGATATCACTATGACACGGGCACGTTTCCCTTGTTTACCCGACGCCACACGCCATGCCATTAACATTGTGGGAGAGTGGCTGGCGCAGGACGATCTGCAGAACGATCAGTCCGTTGATCTTGTCATTCTGGCGGGAAATGCGGTTATTCCGACTATCGACGCTGCCTGTCGCGTGGCGGCAGAGCAGGGTGTTCCGCTGCTTATCAGTGGTGGTATCGGCCACTCCACCTCTTTTTTGTATGCCGCGATTGCGCGCCATCCCCGCTATAACACGCTTCCCACCGCTGGGCGCGCTGAAGCCGCCATTCTGGCGGATATCGCGCGTGAGTTCTGGAATATCCCTGCGGAACGGATTCTGGTGGAAGATCAGTCAACCAACTGTGGTGAGAACGCCCGCTTTAGCCGGGAGATGATAAAACGCCACCGTCTGGCCGCTGAATGCGTGCTGGTGGTTCAGGACCCTACCATGCAGCGACGCACTATGGCGACTTTTGCACGTGTGTGTCGGGACGAGCCTGTATCGCCGATGTGGGTAAGCCATCCCGGCGTAACGCCGGTGTTGCAAAATAGCGATGACGGTCTGGTCTTGCGGGGCGGGAATGAAGGCCTTTGGCCTGTTGAACGTTATTTGTCGCTGGTGCTGGGTGAGCTCCCGCGCCTGCATGACGACATTAACGGCTACGGCCCGGCAGGGCGAGATTTTATCGCCCATGTTGAATTTCCTTCAGACGTCGACGTCGCGTGGCGTACCTTGCGCGAGGACGCGATCCTGACCGATGCCCTCGCCAGCCGTTCACTGCTCTGAAGATTCCCCTCTCAGCAGAGAGGGGATGTTGAGTTACAGCGCGGCATACTTATCCAGCGTACGCACCAGCTGTGTGACAAACCCGTATTCGTTGTCGTACCAGGCGACGGTTTTGACCAGTTGCACGTCACCCGCATCTGTCACTTCTGTCTGGGTGGCATCAAATACTGACCCAAAGTGAGAGCCGATCACATCGGAAGAGACAATCTCTTCATCGGTATAACCGAATGATTCATTGTTTTCCGTGGCCCGTTTCAGCGCCTGATGAATCTCCTCGACGGTGACATTTTTGTTCAGGACAGAAACCAGCTCAGTCACGGAACCGGTCTTGACCGGGACGCGCTGCGCATGACCTTTCAGTTTGCCGCTGAGGGCCGGGATCACCAGACCAATGGCCTTTGCAGCCCCGGTGGTGTGCGGGATGATATTTTCCGCCGCCGCGCGCGAGGCGCGAAGATCTTTCCCGCGCGGGCCATCCACCAGCGCCTGAGTACCGGTATAGGCGTGAATGGTGGTCATGGTACCCACGTTGATACCAAATGCGTCGTTCAGGGCTTTCGCCAGCGGAGCCAGGCAGTTGGTGGTGCAGGAGGCGACGGAAATGATCGTATCGCGACTATCGATGGTGTCGTCGTTGACGTTGAACACAATGGTTTTCATCTCACCTGCGGGGGCCGAGATCAGCACTTTTCTGGCTCCTGCATCCAGATGGGCTCTGGATTTCTCTTCCGAAGTATAAAAACCGGTGCATTCCACGACGATATCGACCCCAGCCGTTTTCCACGGAATATGTTTAGCCTCTTTTTCGGCGTAAACCGCGATCGATTTGCCATCGACAATCAGCGAATCTTCGGTGAAATCAACGCTCCACGGAAAGCCGCCGTAGTTAGAATCATGTCTGAGCAGATAGGCCAGAACTTTGGGGGAGGTAAGATCGTTGATGGCAACGACGGTGTTGCTGTCCTGGGTTTCAAGAAGGCGACGAAGTACAAGGCGTCCAATGCGTCCAAATCCGTTAATACCAATTTTACTCATGGTTTACTCCTGGTGAACGTGTCGGTGCGACAGTGTGAACTCATCCAGGCTTAGACCATGACGGGCATGGCGGCAATTGAAGATGCTTCATCCCTGGGGAAGTATTTGAAAAACCATGCAGAAAAGTTAATGAATTTTTAGGGAAAGCTGGTTATGTTGGCGCGGTATTTGTTCTTTATCAGGAAATGACATGCGCACTAAATATACAAGCCTGCAAATAAGCATTCACTGGCTGGTGTTTCTGTTAATTATCGTGGCCTACTGTGCAATGGAGTTCAGAGGCTTTTTCCCCCGTACCGCCCGTCCCCTGATTAATATGATCCACGCCTCGTGCGGTATCGCGATTCTGGTGCTGATGGTGACGCGCCTGCTGGTTCGCCTCAAATTCCGCTCAC
Organism: Enterobacter sp. LM3; assembly: GCF_046622475.1. Taxonomy (NCBI): domain Bacteria; kingdom Pseudomonadati; phylum Pseudomonadota; class Gammaproteobacteria; order Enterobacterales; family Enterobacteriaceae; genus Enterobacter; species Enterobacter sp. LM3. The sequence continues at coordinate 42,830 of NZ_JBJURN010000023.1, forward strand.
CGCCGATCCAGCCGAAGCCTAAAGCGATGGTGACAGGGTTATCCCATCTGGGGCATCTGGTTGTTTATCTGCTGTTTATCGCCTTACCGTTGGTGGGTATTATGATGATGTATAACCGTGGTAATGACTGGTTTGCCTTTGGCATGGTGATGCCGTACGCGGCGGAATCGAATTTTGACCTGGTGGACGTTCTGAAAGAGTGGCACGTGACGCTGGCCAATCTGGGGTATTTTATCATTGGCCTGCACGCACTGGCGGCGCTGATGCATCACTACTTCTGGAAAGACAACACGCTTCTGCGCATGATGCCGAAAAAAAGCCAGACCCCATGATTTTTATGCCCTGCGGTGAACTGCAGGGCATCCTTCACGTCTGATTATTGCAGATGGGCGCGTTCTTCTGGCGTCAATTCCAGCGACTGGGTTGACCCTGTCTCTGATGATTTCACTGCCGCCTCCAGCACTGCCATGACCGCTAATGCCTCAACAGGATGAACCGGGTTATCGATCTTACCTGTCAGCGCATCGCGCACATTGATGTAATACTGGCGCTGGTCGCCTTTCGGGGTTTTAACCGCCTGCGCGTCGCCGCTGGCACCAAACAGCAGCATATCGTCGCTGTCTTCCCCCCAGCTTTCGCTACCTGGAATAACGCCAGCCAGCAGTTGCGCCTCCTGTTGGTCAATTCTGGCTTTTACCACGCTGCCTTTATCCCCGTGTACGGTAAAACGGGATGTCCCGCCCGCAACCAGCATGCTGCAATGCAGAATGACCTTGTGCTCCGGGTAATTTAATACAACGTGTGCCCAGTCATTAATTTCTGCGCCGTCGCGCAGTGTCGCAATATTGCCCTGAACGGACTGAGGCAGGCCAAAGAGCTGCAGCGTCTGGTCGATCAGGTGCGGCCCCAGGTCAAACCACAAACCACTCCCCGGGACGTTTTGCTCTCTCCAGCGCACGCGAACTTCCGGGCGGAAACGATCGATATGTGACTCAAGGTGTTTAATCTTACCGAGACTGCCTTGTTCAATAACCTGCTTAATACCGAGGAAATCGCTGTCCCAGCGGCGGTTGTGGAAGACGGAGAGCAGCAGCTGCTTTTCATCAGCCAGGGCAATCAGGTCGCGTGCTTCCTGCATATCAAGGGTGAATGGTTTATCCACCACCACATGTTTGCCTGAGTTGAGGGCAAGCGTCGCCAGCGGCGCATGAGTTGCGTTAGGGGAGGCTATTACCACCAGGTCAACATCCGGATGCTGGATTGCCTCTTCGGGGGACGCCACAACGGTCGCATCCGGGATATCACGTTTGACCTTTTCTTCATCGCGAGAAGAAACCACCGCCAGCTTAAGTCCTTCAACCGACTGGATCAGCGGAGCATGGAAGGTTTTACCCACAAATCCATACCCGATCAGTGCAATGTTAATTGTCTTCATTTTATTCATGACCTTCTCCACGTTATTACGCGTCTGCAAGGGTGATTTGCAATGCGTCAGTATCCCCGGCTTCAGCCCAGGGACGGTCTAAAAACAGTTGATGAATGTCGGATAACCCGCAAACCAGATGCGGTTCACAGTGGTTTAATTTCAAATGGTCGGCGACGATCCAGTGTTCATGGCTTGCCGCCAGCATGGCTCGTTTGACTTCCGCATCGGCTTCTGTGCTGGCGCTCAGGCCGAGCCGGGCGTGAATGGCGCACGCGCCGAGGATAGCAATGTCCGCCCGGTAGCGGGACAGCAGGGATAGCGTGGCGCTACCGGCAAACAGGCGCTGCTTCTGATCCCATTTTCCGCCGAGCAGGATCAGCCCGATATCTTCCCGGTCGCTAAAATGCTGCGCGATATCCAGCGAGGGGGTGATCACCGTCAATGGCCCCTTAAGAAAACGCGCAACCGCCATCACCGTGCTGCCGGCATCCAGAAACAGCGTCGACCCGGCAGGGACGCTTTCCGCCACCCGTTTTCCCAGACGTTGCTTGGTTTCAGGCAGCAGCGTATTTCTGCCCTGGCGATCCATTGCCGGGAGATTAAGCGCGATAGCCCCGCCGTGGTTCTTCTGTGCCAGACCCTGTTTTTCGAGGTCGGTCAAATCACGGCGGATAGTATCAGCAGAAACCTGCAGCTTTTCTGCAAGCTCAGTAATACTGGCTTGGCCCTGTTCACTCAGAATATCAATGACATATTTTTGCCTGGCGGTTTTGTGCATGTTTCTTTTAATCCTGCAGAATGTCGCAATAAATCGCATATTACAGCATTTTGCGGGAAAGGGAATATCAGATGCAATGGACGGTTTACATAAACAAATAACTCAAATACCATACCCCCCTATAGTATCTAAGGAGAGCCGTATGCCGCATTCGCCCGAAGATAAAAAGCGTATCCTGACCCGCGTTCGCCGCATTCGGGGGCAGGTCGATGCGCTTGAGCGCGCGCTGGAATCAGGCGATCCCTGTCTGGCTATCCTGCAGCAAATTGCCGCCGTGCGCGGTGCTGCTAATGGCCTGATGGGCGAGATGGTCGAAATTCACCTCAAAGATGAGCTGGTGACGGGGGAGACAACCCCGGATCAGCGGGCAGTTCGGATGGCAGAAGTCGGCCATTTACTGCGCTCTTATCTAAAATAAACCCACAGACCTCACAACAAGGGAAGAGACACTATGAAATCTCGCGCAGCTGTCGCGTTCGGCCCAGGCCAGCCGCTGAAAATCGTTGAAATTGATGTCGCACCACCGAAAAAAGGCGAAGTGCTGATCAAAATTACCCATACCGGCGTGTGTCATACCGATGCATTCACCCTGTCAGGGGATGATCCTGAAGGCGTATTCCCGGCAGTGCTCGGCCATGAAGGCGGTGGGATCGTGGTGGAAGTGGGCGAGGGTGTGACCAGCCTGAAGCCAGGCGATCACGTCATTCCGCTGTACACTGCGGAATGTGGCGAGTGTAAGTTCTGTAAATCCGGTAAAACCAACCTCTGCCAGGCCGTGCGTGCGACGCAGGGGAAAGGGCTGATGCCGGACGGTACCACCCGTTTCTCTTACAACGGTGAGCCGGTTTATCACTACATGGGGACCAGTACCTTCAGTGAGTACACCGTCTGCGCGGAGATCTCGCTGGCAAAAGTGAACCCGCAGGCTCCGCTGGACAAAGTCTGTCTGTTGGGTTGCGGTGTGACCACCGGGATCGGCGCGGTGCATAACACGGCGAAAGTCAAAGAGGGCGACACCGTTGCGGTGTTCGGTCTCGGTGGCATTGGTCTGGCGGTTATCCAGGGAGCGGTACAGGCAAAAGCCGGTCGTATCATCGCGGTTGATACCAATCCGGAGAAATTCCGGCTGGCGGGCGAAATGGGGGCGACCGATTTCGTGAACCCGAAAGATGACGAAAAACCGGTTCAGGACGTCATTGTTGAACTGACTGACGGTGGTGTCGATTTCAGCTTTGAATGCATTGGTAACGTTGACGTGATGCGTTCTGCCCTCGAATGCTGCCATAAAGGCTGGGGTGAGAGCGTTATCATTGGCGTGGCGGGTGCAGGTCAGGAGATCAAAACGCGTCCGTTCCAGCTGGTGACGGGGCGTGTATGGCGTGGTTCGGCATTCGGTGGCGTGAAAGGTCGCACCCAACTGCCGGGCATGGTTGAAGATGCGATGGCCGGGAAAATTCAGCTCGATCCGTTCATCACCCATCGCCTGCCGCTGGAACAGATCAATGAAGCATTCGATCTGATGCACGAAGGTAAGTCCATTCGTACCGTCATCCATTTCGGCGACAACTAATTATTCTGCCAGCGGTTTTTGCCGCTGGCCTTTCTTTAATAATCTTCTCTAAAGTGTGACCTGTCTTGCGCTTTTCGCCATAATCAAATTTCCTGCCGTGCCGATGACTATTTTACAGGCGTGTTTATACGCATCTTACCTACAAGAGAGTCGACGGTCATGGACAACACAACTTCGATGCAGGCGCAGCAAAAGCTGAGCTTCTTGCATCACATCAGGCTGGTTCCGCTGTTTTCCTCCATTCTCGGTGGCATCATTCTTCTGTTTGCCTTGAGCTCAGGCCTGGCGGGCTATTTCCTGTTGAAAGCGGATACCGATCAGCAGGATGTCACATCAGAAATTCAGGTTCGTCTGGGTTTATCAAACAGCTCTAACCACCTGCGAACCGCGCGTATCAACATGATCCATGCAGGTGCGGCAAGCCGTATCGCTGAAATGGAGGCGATGAAGCAAAACATCAGTGAAGCAGAAACGCGCATTAAGCAGTCGCAGGAGGGATTTAACGCGTACATGAATCGCGCTGTGCGCACACCTGCCGACGAAGCGCTGGATGCTGACATAAAAGCGCATTATGACGCGTATATCGCCGGTCTTCAGCCGATGCTCAAATTTGCCAAAAACGGCATGTTTGAAGCCATCATTAACCACGAAAATGACATTGCGCGTCCGCTGGATGACGCCTATAACGACGTGTTGTTGAAGGCGATTAAAATCCGTACCGATCGTGCCAACGCATTGACAGCAGAGGCACATACCCGAACACAACTGGGGCTGATGTTTATGATCGGTGCGTTCGGGCTGGCACTGGTGCTGACGGTCATGACCTTCATCGTACTGCGCCGCACGGTGATCAACCCGCTGCAACGTGCCGCAACGCGCATTGAGAATATCGCTAAAGGCGATCTGACCATGTCGGAGGATGTGGCAGGGCGTAGCGAAATCGGGCGTCTGACGCGCGATCTGCAAATCATGCAGCGCTCTCTGGTGACCACGGTAGGCACCGTGCGTCAGGGAGCGGAAGAGATCTACCGCGGCACCAGCGAGATTTCTGCCGGTAACACCGACCTCTCTTCACGCACCGAGCAGCAGGCCGCCGCCATTGAACAGACGGCAGCCAGCATGGAACAGCTGACGGCAACCGTGAAGCAAAACGCCGATAACGCACATCATGCAAGCAAGCTGGCGGAAGATGCCTCTGGCAAAGCCAGCCGCGGTGGTCAGATGGTTTCCGGCGTGGTGAAAACAATGGGTAACATCTCCACCAGTTCGAAGAAAATCTCTGAAATTACCGCAGTCATTAACAGCATTGCGTTCCAGACTAATATCCTGGCACTCAACGCCGCGGTAGAAGCCGCACGAGCGGGTGAGCAAGGCCGTGGTTTTGCGGTGGTGGCGAGTGAGGTGCGTACTCTGGCAAGTCGCAGTGCGAATGCAGCAAAAGAGATTGAAAGTCTGATCAACGAATCCGTGTCACTGATTGACCAGGGTTCCGGCGAGGTGGTGGCTGCGGGCAACACCATGAATGAAATTGTCGAGGCGGTTAAACGCGTCACCGATATTATGCTGGAGATTGCCGCTGCGTCTGACGAACAGAGCCGGGGTATTGTGCAGGTGAGCCAGGCGATTTCGGAGATGGATAAAGTCACCCAGCAGAACGCCTCGCTGGTGGAAGAAGCCTCTGCAGCCGCGGCATCGCTCGAAGAGCAGGGTGCGCGTCTGACTGAGGCCGTCGGAGCGTTTCGGTTGAGTGGTAAAACACAGGGGCGTGGACAACCTCAGACCTCTGTGGCCGTAAAACCTGCGGCGTTACGTCCAACGGTCGCGGATAACGGGGATAACTGGGAAACGTTCTGAGTTCGCTACCCGGAAAAAAAGGGTCATATGATCTAATGCTTGTCAGTTAAGCATGGTGGATAATTCCGTTCACCTTAATATCCGCAGAAAATAATACGCTCACAACCTGTGAACGGGATAAGGGGGCCACCGCGGCCCCCTTATCAATCCCCGCG
>NZ_JBJURN010000024.1:0-44538 GCF_046622475.1 Enterobacter sp. LM3
GTGAATTCATTTTTTGCACCTCATCAGTTATTTAATTTATAACCTCTGAACGTGTCTAAAACTATTAAACCACTTCAGCATTAGCCTGCATCCCTGCAGGCAATGCCCTCTCGGCGCATCCCTGCGCCTCGCCCCGGCCTTACGGAAACGCTTCGGCGATTTTCAGCCGGACCATGGAGTCGCTATAAGTCTTATATTTCAATGAAATAGTTTAATTGCTTAAGAAGAACAAAATTACTGGGGAACCCTCAGCCCTGTGGGAGAGGGCTGGGATGGGGGCATCAGGCCGCACATTTCCCCGGCAAATTCACATCAGAAATCCGCTTTTAATACCACGCGGTAACGGGCTTTACCGTCGCGCACATGCTGGATGGCTTCGTTGATTTTTGACATCGGGTACAGCTCGGTGGTTGGAGCCACTCTGGTGCGTCCGGCAAACTTCATCAGTTTGCGCAACTCGAATGGCGTACCGGTCGCAGAACCGGACACGCTGCGATCGCCGCCGATCAGCGTAAACGCCGGAACCGGAAGCGGCTTCATGACTGCACCGACGGTGTGGAAGTTACCACCGTAGGCCAGTGCTTCAAAGTATGGCTGCCAGTCGAGATCGACGTTCACGGTGTTGATGATCAGATCAAACTGACCTGCCAGCGCTTTCAGCGCATCCGGATCGCGGCTGTTGACGACCTTATCTGCACCCATCGCCAGCACTTCTTTCTCTTTCGACGGGTTAGAGCTGAACGCGGTGACTTCACAGCCCATCGCATGCAGCAGTTTGATGGCGATATGACCCAGACCGCCAATACCAATCACACCCACGCGGCTGGTGGCGGTGATATGGTGCATCAGCAGCGGTTTAAAGACGGTGATACCACCACACAGTAGTGGGCCTGCGGATTCAATATCAATGCTGTCCGGCAGTGGGATAACCCATTGCCAGTCGGCCCGCAGTTTATCGGCGAAACCGCCCTTGTTCAGAATAGTTGGTACTGCGCCCTCGAGGCAGTTTATCTGGTTGCCGCTGATACAGGCGTCGCAGTGACCACAGCTGCGCGCCGTCCAGCCGATCCCCACGCGCTGGCCTACCTTCAGGCCTTTATCCTGCGCGGCGCTACCGAGCGCGACGACGCGGCCAATAACTTCGTGTCCGGCAACCAGAGGATACTGTGAAAAGCCCCATTCGTTGTCGATCATCGAAAGATCGGAGTGGCAGACCCCGCAGTAATCAACCTGAACTTCGACGTCTTCTGCTTTTAGTTCGCCCGCGTCGTATTCGTACAGTTCAAGTTCTGCACCCGCCTGCGGTGCGGCGTAGCTTTTTATCTTCGACATCGTGTTTCCCCTGTTATGGTGTGAACTGAAAAGTGTAGAGCATTCAGTTTAAGGCCGCTTAACAGAAGAGGGTGGGAACGAAATTTACAGACTTTTCAGCATCCTGACTTCGCAATCGACGTGGCCGGTGCAACCCAGCGGCGCATCAATATGCTCAAAGCCCAGATGTTCATACAGGCCAATGGCTTCCTTAAGGAAGGCGGTTGTTTCGAGATAACAGCGTTTAAAACCCTGTTCGCGCGCGTGATCGAGGGCGGTCAATGCCAGCTTTTTCGCCAGCCCCTTGCCACGCATGGCAGGTAAAAAATACATCTTTTGCAGCTCGCAAATATCCGGCGCGCTGCACGTCAGTGGCGCAACACCGCCGCCGCCCACCACCTGGCCATCATATTCAACCACCCAGTAGGCATGGCCTGGCTGGCTGTAAAGCTGAAACAGCTCGTCCAGATTCGGATCGGCAACGGTATAGCCTTTGTCGGCGGTCAGGCCGTATTCCGCAGAGACGGTACGGATAACGGCGGCAATAGCCGGGTTGTCGCTGGCGGATATCCGGCGGAGTGTAGGAAGGGACTGCGTGGAATTCATTTTGTTACTCAATCGAAAAACAATTCATCATAGTGATATTTGATACCACTCTCTTTTCCATCATGCAAGGTGGATATTACCACTGAGAATTTTTTTCATCACTAATTGGTGTATTTCGTCGTGTGGCTCAATTTTTATTAATTTTATTTAGATTAATTTTTCCATCCTGGTTTTAAGCTCCATTATATTATTTGTCAGGGTGATGAATTATGAATAGGGATATGCATTTATTTATGTCTCTGCCTCGAGAGATATTTTCCACACTCCATCGCTTTGAGGATTATCATATTGATGATATGAAGTATGGTGATTTGAACGATTGGGACTTTCAGCAACTGGGGTTGCAGGATATTTCTGCTCGTGTCGACCCATTCAGGTGTTTGCAATTTGATATGATGGCCACTTTTAACATCCATGCTTTGAGTTTTGGCCATCAACAACCGCAAGGGAGGCCGATTAGTCGCCAACATTGTGCAGATATCATGTTTGATGAGATGAAAGAACTGTCAACACAATTCGCTAAAGGGTTATATTCCCCTATTATTGGGGAACTGATTGATCATTTCCATTACGGTAATGGGCTACCATGGTCTGGTGGACTTCTGAATTGCGCGTATGAGGAGGTCATAAGGGGCGTTGGAACGAATGATATGTTGATGAAAATTCGGGATGAGATCAATAAACAATTGCATACTAAACGGGACGCGCGGCTGGATGATTTCTTCTTTGTAAAACTTAAATCAGAAATGCAAAGTTCTAAACTGCCAAAATTCAACCGTTATACCGACAGAGTAAATGGTTTGGGGGTAAGCATACATGATATTTATGCGCAACAAATCAAACTGGTGCGTTTCCAGCGCTATGCCATGTCATGGGAGGGATTACTTTCTTTTAAAGGGCAGGACCATTTTGGTCTGGGCAGAGAGGATATTGCTAACGAACTCTATAAAAATTTCCGCTTCTTCCGCATCTGGTTTTTCCTGCAGAGGCATCGTGATTATGCATACAAACCCTTTATGACTAATTTAACTGCCCATGTGCATATTAAAGGAAGCGTATGAAGCCGAAACGTAACGTCATTATCGGTGGCCTGGTGTTGCTGATATGCGGTTATCTCCTCTGGGCTCAACGACCTGTGACAATCCTTCGGGCTGGTGAGAGATTTGAGTATGATCCTACGTTTTTTCATGGGATTTATGCTAGTAGTGAACGTGGTTTTATGGATTTTGAGGCCTATGATATTGCAGTTAACCATTTTGCATTAACCGAGTGGGGACGGATACACTGGTATCTGCAGCACAAAAATGAGCTGAAGGCAAAATACCATATACCGACAAGTGCCTCTTACCATATTGTTTTTTGGGATGTTGGTGGCGGGTTTATTGATGGTGAGAAATCGGGAGATGGTGATCTGTTTTGTTTTCCGCCACAAAAAAACACAAAAGAAAATTGTATTGAAAAAAATGTACTGCTAGTCGTGGAATTCGATGCGGGATCTTACGAAAGATTTTCTTTCAGCAACATAGAGTATTACTGGATAACTATGCCAGACGGGAAGCTGGTACGAATAAAAAATGCCTTATAAAAGAAAACGCCGAAGAGGGTCTCCGGCGTTTTCATACTATTACAGCGCCGCAATAACCGCCTGCTGCTCGATCAGTTTGGTCCTGGCATCCGCAAAGGCAACCAGACGTTCACGCTCTTTCGCGATGACCGCTTCCGGCGCGCGGGCCACAAAGCCTTCGTTCGCCAGTTTGCTTTCGATTTTGCCAATTTCCACATCGACTTTCGCCACTTCTTTCGCCAGACGAGCCAGCTCTGCGTCTTTGTCGATAAGGCCTGCCATCGGGATCAGCAGCTCAGCACCGTCGATGATTTTAGTCACGGAAACCGGACCTTTATCATCAGCCGGCAGCACGGTGATGCTTTCCAGACGCGCCATCGTTTTCAGGAAGGTGTTGTTCTCGGTGACACGACGAACAACCGCGTCGCTGCAACCGCGCAGCAGCAGCTCAAGCGGTTTACCCGGAGCGATGTTCATTTCTGCGCGGATGTTACGTACCGCAACAATCGCCTGTTTCAGCCATTCGGTATCGGCAGCTGCAGCTTCATCAACACGGGCTGCATCGAATTCCGGGAATGGCTGGAGCATGATGGTATCTGCGTTGATACCCGCAATCACCTTCACACGCTGCCAGATGGTTTCGGTGATAAATGGAATCACCGGATGCGCCAGACGCAGCAGTCCTTCCAGAACGGTAATCAGCGTATTACGCGTGCCGCGCAGTTCTGCTTCAGACCCACCGTTCATAACCGGCTTCGCCAGCTCCAGGTACCAGTCACAGAACTGGTTCCAGGTGAATTCGTACAGGATGCCCGCCGCGATATCAAAGCGGTAGCTGTCCAGCGCTTCACGGAACGCTTTCACCGTCTGGTTGAACTCGGCCAGGATCCAGCGATCCGCCAGAGACAGGGTCATTTCGCCGCCGTTGAAGCCGCAATCCTGATCTTCCGTGTTCATCAGCACGAAGCGGCTGGCGTTCCACAGTTTGTTACAGAAGTTACGGTAACCTTCCAGACGTTTCATGTCCCAGTTGATGTCGCGGCCCGTAGAGGCCAGCGCTGCCAGGGTGAAACGCAGGGCGTCGGTACCGTGAGACTCAATCCCGTTCGGGAACTGCTTCTCGGTACGCTTGCGGATTTTCTCTGCCAGCTGTGGCTGCATCATGTTGCCGGTGCGTTTCTCCAGCAGGTCTTCCAGGGAGATACCGTCAACCATATCCAGCGGGTCAATAACGTTGCCCTTGGATTTGGACATCTTCTGGCCTTCGTCATCACGGATCAGGCCAGTCATATAGACGGTATGGAACGGAACCTGCGGCTTGCCATCTTCATCTTTGATGAAGTGCATGGTCATCATGATCATGCGGGCAATCCAGAAGAAGATGATGTCGAAGCCGGAAACCATTACGCTGGTTGGGTGGAACTGACGCAGCGCATCGGTGTTTTCTGGCCAGCCGAGCGTGGAGAACGTCCACAGTGCGGAGGAGAACCAGGTGTCCAGCACGTCTTCGTCCTGACGCAGAGCAACGTCGGCGCTCAGGTTGTTTTCCTGACGCACTTCGTCTTCACTGCGGCCAACGTAGACGTTGCCTTCGTTGTCATACCACGCCGGAATACGGTGACCCCACCACAGCTGACGAGAGATACACCAGTCCTGAATATCACGCATCCAGGAGAAGTACATGTTTTCGTACTGCTTCGGTACAAACTGGATGCTCCCGTTCTCAACCGCTTCAACCGCCGGTTTTGCCAGCACGTCAGCACGCACATACCACTGGTCGGTCAGCATTGGCTCGATAACCACACCACCACGGTCGCCGTACGGCACGGTCAGATCGTGAGGTTTAATCTCTTCCAGCAGACCGAGTGCATCAACGGCAGCCACAACGGCTTTACGCGCAGCAAAACGCTCCAGCTTCTGGAACTCTGCCGGGATGTCGCTTGAGTAAACGTCAGATTCGTTGCCTTTGGTGTCATACACTTCTGCACTTTCACGGATATCGCCGTCGAAGGTCAGAATGTTGATCATCGGCAGGGCGTGACGACGACCCACTTCATAGTCGTTGAAGTCGTGCGCTGGCGTGATTTTCACGCAGCCGGTGCCTTTTTCCATGTCGGCGTGTTCGTCGCCCACAACAGGAATACGGCGGTTAACCAGCGGCAACACAACAAATTTACCGATCAGATCTTTATAACGCGGATCTTCCGGGTTAACAGCCACGCCGGTATCGCCCAGCAGGGTTTCCGGACGGGTGGTCGCCACGACCAGGTAATCTTTACCGTCTGCAGTTTTCGCGCCGTCGGCCAGTGGATAGCGGATGTGCCACATGGAGCCTTTAGACTCACGGTTTTCCACTTCCAGGTCAGAGATGGCGGTGCGCAGTTTCGGGTCCCAGTTGACCAGGCGTTTGCCGCGGTAAATCAGGTCTTCTTTGTACAGACGGACAAACACTTCTTTCACGGCGTTGGAAAGACCTTCATCCATAGTGAAGCGTTCGCGCTCCCAGTCTACGGAGTTGCCAAGACGGCGCATCTGACGGGTGATGGTGCCACCAGATTCGGCTTTCCACTGCCAGATTTTGTCGATGAAGGCATCACGACCGTAGTCGTGGCGGGTTTTACCTTCTTCAGCGGCAATTTTACGCTCAACCACCATCTGGGTCGCGATACCCGCGTGGTCAGTCCCCGCCTGCCATAGGGTGTTTTTACCCTGCATGCGCTGATAGCGGATCATGGTGTCCATGATGGTCTGCTGGAAGGCATGACCCATATGCAAACTGCCGGTGACGTTCGGCGGTGGGATCATGATGCAGAAGGACTCTTTGCTTTCATCGCCGTTAGGCTTGAAATAGCCCTGCTGTTCCCAGTGCTCGTAAAGCGGCTGTTCGATATCGCGTGGGTTATATGTTTTTTCCATTATGTCCAGGTTGCCGTATTCAGGTTAAAACCAGCCAGGCGGTACGCTTTATAGCGCTCGCGTGCCAGTTGTTTCAAAGATTCTTCGTAGGGGACAAAGTCTACCACTTCTGTGAAAGCGGTGGCAAAATCTGCAAAATCTATCCGCAGGCTAATCAGAATATCGCGCGCGCTGCTGTTGCGCTTTTGCGGCCAGGCAATTTCTACCGGTGCGCCGCCGCGTGGCCCTTCTCCGGACAAGTTATGCGGAACAAAACTCTCCGGTGGGCGTGCCCACAGCGCTTCGTCAAGGCGGATAGCCTGTTGTTCATCTTCACAGGCAATCAGAACGCGTTTACCTGCGCGCCAACGTTCTGCGGCAATTTCACACACCAGTTGTTCAACAGCGCTGAGGCCATCCTGGTGGGTGTCGTTGTCCAGAAGGTAGAACGTTGCATTCTTCATATATGGGGCTTCTTGTTGTGGATTTAAATGCAAAGCCGGGCGGCGCAGTGCCTACCCGGCCTACAAACGGCAATTACTCTTCGCCGTTAAATCCTGCGCGGTTAAGCAGGAACTGCGACAGCAACGCGACCGGACGACCGGTTGCACCTTTGGCTTTACCGGAGCGCCATGCGGTGCCCGCGATATCCAGGTGTGCCCAGTTGTACTTGCGGGTGAAGCGCGACAGGAAGCAGCCTGCGGTAATCGCACCGCCAGGGCGGCCGCCAATATTCGCCATATCTGCGAAGTTGGATTCCAGCTGTTCCTGGAATTCATCGCCCAGTGGCAGACGCCATGCACGGTCACCCGCCTGCTCGGACGCGCCGATAAGCTCGTGTGCCAGCGGGTTGTGGTTAGACATCAATCCGGTGATGTGGTGGCCCAGCGCAATCACGCAGGCACCGGTCAGCGTTGCGACGTCAATGACCGCTTCAGGTTCGAAACGCTCGACGTAGGTCAGCACATCACACAGCACCAGTCGACCTTCGGCATCGGTGTTCAGCACTTCAACGGTCTGGCCGGACATGGTGGTCAGTACGTCACCTGGACGGTACGCGCGACCGCCAGGCATGTTTTCACAGCCTGCCAGTATGCCGATAACGTTAATGGGCAGCTGAAGCTCAGCGACCATGCGCATCACACCATAAACAGCCGCAGCACCGCACATGTCGTACTTCATCTCATCCATGCCTTCGGCTGGTTTGATGGAGATACCGCCGGAGTCAAAGGTCAGGCCTTTACCGACCAGCACGACAGGGCGCGCGTCTTCGGACGGGTTGCCTTTGTACTCGATGACCGACATCAGGGATTCGTTCTGAGAACCGTTTCCGACCGCGAGATAAGAGTGCATGCCCAGCTCTTTCATCTGCTGTTCGCCGATGACGCGGGTGATGACATTCTTACTGTAAGAGTCCGCCAGCTGGCGAGCCTGAGAGGCCAGGTACGCGGCATTACAGATGTTTGGTGGCATGTTGCCAAGATCTTTAGCTGCCTTGATACCAGAGGCAATCGCCAGACCGTGCTGGATAGCGCGCTCGCCGCTGGTCAGTTCGCGACGGGTTGGCACGTTAAAGACCATTTTACGCAGCGGACGACGCGGCTCGCTTTTGTTGGTCTTCAGTTGATCGAAACTGTACAGACTCTCTTTAGCGGTTTCGACTGCCTGGCGAACTTTCCAGTAGGTGTTGCGGCCTTTGACGTGCAGTTCAGTCAGGAAGCACACCGCTTCCATTGAACCGGTATCATTCAGCGTATTGATCGTTTTCTGAATAACTTGCTTGTACTGACGCTCATCCAGCTCGCGTTCTTTGCCGCAGCCAATCAGCAGAATACGTTCGGACAGTACGTTCGGAACATGGTGCAGTAACAGCGTCTGCCCAGGTTTACCTTCCAGTTCGCCACGGCGCAGCAGGGCGCTGATGTAGCCGTCACTGATTTTATCGAGTTGCTCGGCTATCGGGGAGAGTCGGCGTGGTTCAAAGACGCCCACAACGATGCAGGCACTCCGCTGTTTCTCCGGGCTACCGCTTTTTACACTGAACTCCATGCACTACGCTCCTGAATCTTAAAGACAACGGCGGCGGCTACAGATAGAATTGAAACCTTTCGTAACTCATGTCCGCTGTTGTGGTGACTTCGTGTTAATCTTACGTTACTACGGTTTCGACACGTCAGAAAAAGTCCTGAGGCGTGAATCCGCCGGATGTTTTAATCTTAGCGATGATTTCGACGACTCAAGAGAATAAATGACGTTTAAGCCATGAAACAAGCGATTTTCCAGCAAAGAGACGGGTTTTTACGGGCGTATTTAAAGTGATAATCATAAGATATCTGGTGCGGGAGACGCTCAAAAGCCAACTGGCGATCCTCTTCATCCTGCTGCTGATTTTTTTCTGTCAGAAGCTGGTTAAGATCCTCGGTGCGGCCGTTGACGGCGAAATTCCAACGAATCTGGTGCTTTCCCTGCTTGGTTTAGGGATCCCGGAAATGGCGCAGCTTATCCTGCCGCTAAGTCTTTTCCTTGGTCTGCTCATGACGTTGGGCAGGCTCTATACCGAAAGTGAAATTACGGTCATGCACGCCTGCGGCTTGAGTAAAGCCGTGCTGGTGAAAGCAGCCTTTGTTCTGGCGCTGTTCACCGGTATTGTTGCCGCCGTGAACGTGATGTGGGCCGGCCCCATGTCCTCTCGCCATCAGGATGAAGTGCTGGCTGAAGCCAAAGCGAACCCCGGCATGGCAGCGTTAGCGCAGGGACAGTTCCAGCAGGCGACCGACGGTAACTCTGTACTGTTTATTGAGAGCGTTGATGGCAGTAAATTCAACGACGTCTTCCTGGCGCAGCTACGGACGAAAGGTAATGCGCGTCCGTCGGTGGTGGTTGCAGATTCCGGTCAACTGGCTCAGCGTAAAGATGGTTCCCAGATAGTGACGCTGAATAAAGGGACCCGTTTTGAAGGGACCGCGATGCTGCGTGATTTCCGTATTACGGACTTCATGAACTATCAGGCCATTATTGGCCATCAGGCAGTGGCACTGGATTCAAGTGACACCGAGCAGATGGATATGCGCACGCTATGGAATACGGACACCGACAGGGCGAAAGCGGAGTTCCACTGGCGTATTACTCTCGTCTTCACCGTGTTTATGATGGCATTTATTGTTGTCCCACTGAGCGTAGTGAACCCGCGTCAGGGACGCGTGCTCTCTATGCTGCCAGCGATGCTGCTTTACCTGGTGTATTTCCTGCTGCAAACCTCGATTCGCTCTAACGGTGCGAAAGGTAAGCTGGACCCGATGGTCTGGACGTGGGTCGTCAACAGCGTGTATATCCTGCTGGCGCTGGGATTAAACCTGTGGGATACGGTGCCGGTGCGCCGCATTCGTGCCCGATTCTCGCGTAAAGGAGCGTTGTAATGCAGGCGTTTGGCGTTCTCGATCGCTATATCGGTAAAACAATTTTCTCCACCATCATGATGACATTGTTCATGCTGGTGTCGCTCTCCGGCATCATCAAATTTGTCGATCAGCTGAAAAAAGCCGGGCAGGGGAGCTACGACGCAATGGGCGCGGGGATGTTTACCCTGCTCAGTGTGCCAAAAGATGTGCAGATCTTCTTCCCGATGGCGGCGCTGTTAGGCGCGCTGCTTGGGCTGGGGATGCTGGCGCAGCGTAGTGAGCTGGTGGTCATGCAAGCCTCCGGTTTTACCCGTATGCAGGTTGCCCTGTCAGTCATGAAAACGGCGATCCCGTTGGTACTGCTGACGATGGCGATTGGTGAGTGGGTGGCACCGCAGGGCGAGCAGACAGCGCGTAACTTCCGTGCTCAGGCGATGTACGGTGGTTCACTGCTCTCGACTCAGCAAGGTCTGTGGGCGAAAGATGGCAATAACTTTGTCTATATCGAACGTGTGAAAGGTGATGACGAACTGGGCGGCGTGAGTATTTATGCTTTCAATAATGAGCGTCGTTTACAGTCTGTTCGCTATGCCGCATCGGCCAAATTTGATACGGCTAACAAGCTGTGGCGTTTGTCGCAGGTTGATGAATCTGACCTGA
This sequence comes from Enterobacter sp. LM3, assembly GCF_046622475.1. Lineage (NCBI taxonomy): Bacteria > Pseudomonadati > Pseudomonadota > Gammaproteobacteria > Enterobacterales > Enterobacteriaceae > Enterobacter > Enterobacter sp. LM3. The sequence goes on from NZ_JBJURN010000024.1 coordinate 10,435, forward strand.
CAGACCCGAAACAGATCACCGGTTCTCAGACGGTTTCCGGCACGTGGAAGACTAAGCTCACTCCGGACAAACTGGGTGTCGTTGCGCTGGATCCTGATGCGCTCTCCATTAGCGGTTTGCACAACTATGTGAAATACCTGAAGTCGAGCGGGCAGGATGCCGGGCGTTATCAGCTCAATATGTGGAGCAAAATCTTCCAGCCGATGTCCGTGGCGGTAATGATGCTGATGGCCCTGTCGTTTATCTTCGGGCCGCTGCGTAGCGTGCCGATGGGGATTCGTGTTGTCACCGGTATCAGCTTCGGCTTTGTGTTCTACGTCCTCGACCAGATTTTCGGCCCGCTGACGCTGGTTTATGGCATTCCGCCGATTATCGGTGCGCTGCTGCCGAGTGCCAGCTTCTTCCTGATCAGCCTCTGGCTGCTTCTGAAACGTTCCTGATTGACCTCTCCTCGCTTCCGGTTTGCCGGGAGCGAGGCTAATCTCCTGTTTCACCCCGCACTTTTTCTCACAACCTTCAACGCCCCGTCGCGAATTTGAGTATTATTGAGCGATAAAGTCGTGAAGGGATCCTCTATGAAGCAAATTCGAATGCTTGCCCAGTACTACGTCGATCTGATGATGAAGCTCGGGCTGGTGCGTTTCTCCATGCTGCTGGCGCTGGCACTGGTTGTACTGGCCATTGTGGTGCAAATGGCGGTGACTATGGTTCTGCATGGTCAGGTCGAGAGTATCGACGTGATCCGCTCTATCTTCTTCGGTTTGCTGATTACGCCGTGGGCGGTCTATTTCCTCTCTGTGGTGGTTGAGCAACTCGAAGAGTCCCGTCAGCGCCTTACCCGGCTGGTTGAGAAACTGGAGGAGATGCGCGAGCGCGATCTCAAGCTCAACGTCCAGCTCAAGGACAACATTGCGCAGCTTAACCAGGAAATTTCAGAACGTGAGAAGGCTGAGGCCGAGCGTCAGACCACGCTGGAGCAGCTGAAAATCGAGATGAAAGAGCGTGAAGTGACGCAGATCCAGCTCGAGCAGCAATCCTCTTTCCTGCGCTCCTTCCTTGATGCTTCACCGGATCTGGTTTTCTATCGTAATGAAGATAAAGAATTTTCCGGCTGTAACCGGGCGATGGAGCTGTTGACCGGCAAAAGCGAAAAGCAATTGATTAACCTGAAACCACAGGATGTCTACTCCGAAGAGGCTGCCGCTAAAGTGATGGAGACGGATGAAAAAGTCTTCCGTCACAACGTCTCGCTGACTTACGAGCAGTGGCTGGATTACCCGGACGGACGGAAAGCCTGTTTTGAGATCCGCAAGGTACCGTACTATGACCGCGTCGGGAAACGTCACGGCCTGATGGGCTTTGGCCGCGATATTACCGAGCGTAAGCGCTATCAGGATGCGCTTGAGCGTGCCAGCCGTGACAAAACCACATTCATCTCCACCATCAGTCACGAACTGCGCACACCGCTGAACGGGATTGTCGGGTTAAGTCGCATTTTGCTGGATACCGATCTGACCAGTGAACAGGAGAAATACCTTAAAACGATCCACGTCTCGGCGGTCACGTTGGGCAATATCTTCAATGATATTATCGATATGGATAAGATGGAGCGCCGTAAGGTCCAGCTTGATAATCAGCCGGTTGATTTCACCAGCTTCCTTGCCGATCTGGAGAACCTTTCCGGTTTGCAGGCGCAGCAAAAGGGGTTGAGCTTTGTCATGGAGCCAACGCTGCCGTTGCCGCATAAAGTGGTGACGGACGGTACGCGTCTGCGACAAATTCTGTGGAACCTGATCAGTAACGCCGTGAAGTTTACCCAGAAGGGGCGGGTTGCAGTGCGTATCCGCTATGATGACGGCGATATGCTGCACTTTGAGGTGGAAGACTCAGGGATTGGTATTCCGCAGGAAGAACAGGACAAAATCTTCGCCATGTATTATCAGGTGAAGGACAGCCACGGCGGTAAGCCTGCAACGGGGACCGGTATTGGCCTGGCGGTGTCTAAACGTCTTGCGAAGAGTATGGGTGGGGATATCACGGTGGCCAGCCTGGCGGGCAAAGGTTCTACCTTTACCCTGACGGTGCATGCGCCAGCGGTGGCAGAAGAGGTTGAGGATACCTTTGAAAACGACGATATGCCGCTGCCAGCGCTGCACGTTCTGCTGGTGGAAGACATTGAGCTGAACGTGATTGTGGCTCGTTCAGTGCTGGAAAAACTGGGCAACAGTGTGGATGTGGCGATGACCGGGAAAGCCGCACTGGAGATGTTCACTCCGGGTGAGTATGACCTCGTCCTGCTGGATATTCAGCTGCCGGATATGACCGGCCTGGATATCTCACGTGAACTGACGAGCAAGTATGCTGCCGACGATCTGCCGCCGCTGGTTGCGCTGACGGCGAACGTGCTGAAAGACAAAAAAGAGTACCTCGATGCCGGTATGGATGATGTGCTCAGCAAGCCGCTGGCGGTGCCTGCCCTGACCGCCATGATCAAGAAGTTCTGGGATACCTGTGATGAAGAGGAAAGCACCATGACGTCAGTTGATAGCGCAAAAGCACAAGCAATACTGGATACCGCCATGCTGGAGCAGTATATCGATCTGGTTGGCCCAAAACTGATTACCGACGGTCTGGCCGTGTTTGAAAAAATGATGCCGGGCTACCTGAGTGTGCTGGAGTCTAACCTGACCGCGCGTGACCAGAAAGGTATCGTCGAAGAGGGGCATAAGATCAAAGGCGCGGCGGGTTCGGTCGGGCTACGCCACCTGCAACAACTGGGACAACAAATTCAGTCGCCTGATTTACCTGCCTGGGAAGATAACGTGGGTGATTGGGTTGAAGAGATGAAGCAGGAGTGGCAGAACGATGTGGCGGTACTGAAAGCCTGGGTGGATACCAGAAAAAAATGACCCCGGTTTAACCGGGGTGCGCGAATACTGCGCCAACACCAGGGAAATCGTGGCTGCGCCTGATATTTCTTTCGTGTTGTTTTTGCTTACGACGCAGCCTGAATATTTGGGCCGCACGCAGATAAGATAGCAAATCTTAAATGATTTGTTACATGAATCAGTGAAATGTGTGAAGCATAGCGTTTTAATCAGAATTATTAATGTGCTTCAGTGAGTTGCATAGAAGGAACGTCATGATGAAAAAGATTGGTGTCGTGCTGAGCGGATGCGGTGTTTACGATGGTTCGGAGATACATGAAGCCGTCATTACCCTCCTGGCATTGGCCCGGCATGGTGCTGAGGCGATCTGTTTCGCGCCGGATAAAAACCAGACGGATGTTGTCAATCATCTGACTGGTGAATCGATGGCAGAAACCCGTAACGTGCTGACTGAAGCCGCACGTATTGCGAGGGGGGAGATCCATCCCCTGATTCAGGCCGATGCCACGGAGCTGGACGCGTTAATTGTGCCTGGTGGGTTTGGCGCGGCCAAAAACCTCAGTACCTTTGCGGCCCAGGGTGCGGAATGTCATATCGATCCGGATTTAAAAGCGTTGTCACAGGCGATGCATGCGGCGGGTAAACCGCTGGGCTTTATCTGTATTGCCCCGGCGATGCTACCCAAAATTTTTGATTTCCCGCTGCGCCTGACCATCGGGACGGATATTGATACTGCAGAGGTCATTGAAGATATGGGGGGCGAACATGTGCCTTGTCCGGTCGATGACATTGTGGTTGATGAAGACAACAGGATCGTTACCACACCTGCGTATATGCTGGCGCAAAATATCGCAGAGGCCGCCACGGGCATTGAAAAGCTGGTGGACAGAGTGCTGGTTCTGACTGAATGAGTCGCCAGTTTGCTGTGGGTACGTGGGTGAAATGTACCCTGTTACGCATTGCGCTCGTGCTGGCTGTTTTCTGGGGCGGCGGGATCGCTTTATTCAGCATTATGCCGGTACCGTTTTCGGCCGTGATGGTTGAGCGCCAGCTCGGCGCATGGCTCTCCGGTGATTTCAGCTATGTCGCTCACTCTGACTGGGTGAGCATGGATGAAATTTCCCCGTTCATGGGACTGGCTGTGATTGCCGCAGAAGATCAAAAATTCCCGGAGCACTGGGGTTTTGACGTGGCGGCCATTGAGAAGGCTCTGGCCCATAACGAACGCCACGAAAACCGCGTGCGCGGGGCCTCGACGTTGTCACAGCAGACGGCAAAAAATCTGTTTTTATGGGATGGTCGAAGCTGGGTACGAAAAGGGCTGGAAGCGGGTTTGACGCTGGGGATGGAAACGGTCTGGAGCAAGAAACGTATTCTGACCATCTACCTGAATATCGCCGAGTTTGGTGACGGCGTGTTTGGCGTTGAAGCGGCCGCACAGCGTTATTTCAATAAACCGGCCAGCCGGTTGAGCCTCTCTGAGGCTGCGTTGTTAGCGGCAGTATTACCGAATCCCGTTCGCTTTAAGGCCAGTGCGCCATCGGGTTATGTGCGCAGCCGTCAGGCATGGATTATGCGCCAGATGCGTCAGCTAGGTGGGGAAGGATTTATGGAGAGAAATAAGCTGATGTAGGGCGGGTAGGCGTAGCGCCACCCGCCTGAGAGACAGGGATCAGTCTTCGTCAAACCCGGCGTTAAACAGGGCAATCACCGCTGCCAGCGCTTCCACTTCCTGTGGGCCAGTGGCTTCTACTTCGATCTGGCGGCCTTTGGCCGAGTCCAGCATCAGCAGTGCAATCACGCTGTTTGCTTCCGCCTCGGTACCTTCATCGTTACGCAGCAGAACCTCTGCATCGAAACCCTGCATCAGCTCAAACAGTTTCATTGCCGGGCGTGCATGCATGCCCAGCTTGTTGGTGATCTCAACGGTGTGTTTTACGGTCATGTTTTACGTTTTTCCAGCGTACGATGACGGGACTGAACGTTCTTCCCGCGCGAACGGAAGTAGTCGGCCAGCTGTTCGGCGATGTAAACCGAACGATGTTTACCGCCGGTACAACCAATCGCCACTGTCAGGTAGCTACGATTGTTTGTCTCCAGCATAGGTAACCATAGCTCAAGGTAGCTTCGCGTCTGGTAGATAAAATTGTGAACTTCTGTGTGCCTGTCGAGGAAGGCCGCCACGGGTTTATCCAGACCGGTCATAGGACGCAGTTTTGGATCCCAGTGCGGGTTCGGCAGGAAGCGCACGTCGAAAACATAATCCGCATCGATAGGAATACCGTGCTTAAAGCCGAAGGATTCGAACACCATCGTCAGTTCACGTTCGCGTTTGCCCAGCAGGCGGGTACGCAACATCTCTGCCAGCTCATGAACGGACATTTCGGAGGTGTCGACAATCAGATCGGCACGGGAGCGCAGCGGCTCCAGCAGATCGCTCTCTTCGTCGATAGCGCTTTCCAGAGAGAGATTTTTACTGGAAAGAGGATGCAAACGACGGGTATCGCTGTAGCGACGAATCAGGGTGTTGCGGTCAGCATCAAGGAACAGCAGCTGAGGTGAGAAAGACTCCGGCAGGTTGCTCATCGCCTGCTCAAAGATTTCTGGTGATTCGGGCATGTTACGGACGTCGATACTGACGGCCGCCGAGATTTGCCTGTCGGCAAGCGTCCGCGCCAGATCGGGCAGTAACACGACCGGCAGGTTATCTACGCAGTAAAAACCCATATCTTCCAGCGCACGCAGGGCGACAGATTTTCCCGACCCTGAACGACCGCTGACGATCATCAGCACCATGTTCCGTTTCTCCTCAGGACAACAGATGTGAAGGCCATCTCCCGGTTATGCATCATCCTGATTGCCTTCTGCTTCAGTGATAATCTGATAGAGCTCTTCATCACTTTGGGCTGAACGCAGTCGACGGCAAATGGTTTTATCGGCCAGACGTTTAGCAACCAGCGAAAGCGTATGCAGATGCGTTTTCGTCTGGTCGGCAGGAACCAGCAGCGCGAAGAGGAGATCGACGGGCTGGTTATCAATGGCATCGAAGGCGATAGGCGTTTCCAGCTGCACAAATACACCGACGGCACGCAATGTGTCTTCTTCCAGTTTGCCGTGCGGGATCGCGATGCCGTTGCCGATGCCGGTACTGCCCATTTTTTCGCGGGTCAGAATCGCTTCGAACACCACCTGCGGCGGCAGTCCCAGCTGTTTTGCGGCCAGTTCACTGATGATCTCCAGCGCACGTTTTTTGCTCTGGCAGTGAACGCCACTGCGGGTACATTCCTGGTTAAGGACATTGCTCAGTTGAAGAGCGGAATCGTTGTTCATCATAATTTCACCTAAGCGCTAACTGCACAAATGGCCTGTTGTGTTTCACAACAGGCCTGTCTGCACCCGTTAACTGCCCGGACAATTAGTGTTGTTTCAGTTTATCTTTATGTTTATTTAGCTGCCGCGCAAGCTTGTCAATCAAGCCGTCGATAGCAGCGTACATGTCTTGCCCTTCCGCACTGGCATGGAGTTCACCCCCGTTCACGTGCAGGGTTGCATCCGAGATATGAGTCACTTTCTCCACTTTCAACACAATATAGACCTGATTGATCCTTTCGAAATACTGCTCGAGTTTCGCGAACTTAGCGTTCACAAAATCGCGCAAAGCGTCAGTGATTTCGACATTGTGTCCTGTGATGTTGAGCTGCATAGTGTCTTCCTTATCGGTTGTGTCAGACCAGTTGTTTACGCTGGTTAGACGGCGGAATGGATAAAGACTCTCGATACTTCGCAACAGTGCGGCGTGCCACCATAATACCCTGGTCGGACAGCATGGTGGTTAACTTACTGTCACTCAGTGGCTTCGCGGGATTCTCCGCGGCGATCAACTTCTTCACCAGTGCGCGGATCGCCGTTGACGAGGCTTCGCCACCGCCTTCGGTGTTCACATGGCTGGAGAAGAAATACTTAAGCTCAAAAATGCCTCGCGGACTGTGCAGATACTTCTGCGTGGTCACACGAGAAATGGTTGATTCGTGCATTTCGACGGCCTGGGCGATGTCCGCCAGTACCATCGGTTTCATATACTCTTCGCCCTGCTCGAAGAATGCCTGCTGCTGCTCGACAATACAGCGGCTCACGCGCAGTAGCGTATCATTTCTGCTCTCCAGACTTTTGATCAACCATCGTGCTTCCTGCAAATTGCTACGAATATATTGATTATCGGAGTCGTTGCGCACGCTGGTGCACATGGAGGCATACTGCTGGTTGATTTGCAGGCGAGGGATGCTGTCGGAATTCAGTTCAACGACCCAGCGGTCATTATGTTTTCTCACCAGTACGTCCGGAATGACATATTCCGGTTCGCTGGTCTGGATCGACTGTCCGGGTCGCGGATCGAGCGACTGAATCAGGTTAACCGCCTCTTTCAGCACTTCTTCTTTCAGACGCGTGACGCGCATGAGCGTGCGGAAATCATGGTTAGCCAGAAGATCCAGATGATCGCTGATGATTAAGCGGGCTTCTTCGATCCACGGCGTCTCTTTACTGAACTGCGACAGCTGGATCAAAAGGCAATCACGGAGATCTTTCGCCGCCACGCCAACCGGGTCGAAGCGTTGGATACGCTTCAAAACGGCTTCAATCTCTTCGGGCTCGATCTCTTCGTCACCGATACTTTCGAGGATTTCTTCCAGCGTGACGGTCAAATAGCCAGTGTCATCAACGGCATCGACGATAGAGGTCGCAATCGCGCGATCGGTATCAGAGAAAGGGGTGAGCTCTACTTGCCACATCAGGTAATCCTGCAGCGACTGGGTAGTTTCACCCTGATAAACCGGTAGCTCATCGTCCTGGTAGTCTGCACGCGTCCCGGAAGGCGTTCCGGCGGTGTAGATTTCATCCCAGCTGGCATCCAGAGGAAGCTCGTCCGGCATCTCTTTTTGCTCGAGAGCATCAACGGTGTCGAGTGTTTCGGTGTCCTGCGACTGCTGGGTATCTACCTCGTCATGAAGATCGGCTTGCTCCAGTAACGGATTGCTGTCCAGTGCTTGCTGGAGCTCCTGCTGGAGTTCTAATGTAGACAGTTGCAGCAGGCGAATTGCCTGCTGTAACTGCGGCGTCATTGCCAGTTGTTGGCTGAGCCTTAATTGCAAACCTTGCTTCATGTTCAGAGCATTTTTCTCCGGTTCGGCGTTACGTTACCTCTACCCTATCAGAGTCTGAAGTCTTCCCCAAGATACACGCGCTTAACATGATCATCTTCGAGGATCTGCTGCGGCGTACCGTGGGCAATCAGATGGCCCTGGCTAACAATATAGGCGCGTTCACACACGGCCAGCGTTTCACGGACGTTGTGGTCAGTGATCAATACGCCAAGCCCGCTGTCGCGCAGGTGTTCAATAATGCGTTTAATGTCGATAACGGAGATTGGGTCAACGCCCGCAAACGGTTCATCCAGAAGGATAAATTTCGGGTTTGCAGCCAGCGCACGGGCAATCTCAACACGACGGCGTTCACCACCTGACAGCGCCTGACCCAGGCTGTCACGCAGGTGCTCAATGTGAAATTCTTCCATCAGTTCATTCGCGCGATCCTGACGCTGTTCGCTGGTCAGGTCGTCGCGAATTTGCAGTACCGCCATCAGGTTATCGAAAACGCTCAGACGGCGGAAAATGGAGGCTTCCTGAGGCAGATAGCCGATACCGCGACGCGCGCGCGCATGCAGTGGCAGAAGGCTGATGTCTTCGTCATCAATGACAATGTTGCCAGCATCACGCGGCACAATGCCAACAACCATGTAGAAAGTCGTGGTTTTACCCGCACCGTTTGGGCCGAGCAGGCCAACGATTTCGCCGGAGTTGACGGTCAGACTGACATCTTCCACGACACGGCGGCCCTTATAGGCTTTCGCGAGATTTTTTGCAGTTAATGTTGCCATAACGAATTAGTTACTCTTCTTCTGTGCCGGGGCCTGGCCCTTACCTTTGTCCTGCAGCTGCGATGGAACAAGCACGGTGGTTACGCGTTTGCCTTTCTCGCTGGAAGCCTGCATTTTTTGCTCTTTCACCAGATAGGTGATCTGGTCACCGGTGATATTGCTGTCCAGCTGTTCCAGGTAGGCATTACCGGTCAGGATGACAAGATCCTTCGCCAGCTCATAGTGCATATGTGTGGCATGACCTTTTACCGGCTTACCGCTGTCCTGCATCTGATAGAAGGTGGCCGGGTTGCCATAGCCATCAATAATTTCTTTGCCTTGCTCACCGCCAGGACGGGTGACGACCACTTTGTCGGCGTTAATTTTGATGGTGCCCTGGGTCATTACGACGTTGCCCGTAAAGGTGACGACGTTACCCTGCATATCGAGCGACTGCGTGTCGGATTCGATATGGATAGGCTGTTCGGTATCGCCAGTCACAGCAAGCGCGGGAAGACTGGCTGCCAGCATCGCACTGGCGATAATTACTTTAAGGCTGAGTTTGTTTGTTTTGAATTTCATAGGAGGTTCTAACCTTTTCAATCAGCTCGGCATTTTTGCTGCGTAAGTTCCCGCGCATTCTCAGACCGCTGGAATTAAATGTTGTGCCATACAATGTGACCAGATCCTGCGAAGTCACGTCCTGGGTCACCAGGTTGATTTGGGCATTATCTGTCGTAATTTTGCGTAGTTGCGAGTCAGCGGTCAGGGCGTTGACTTCAACGTGGCCATACAGGTAAAGCATACGGTCATTTGTCAGTTTTGCCCGGTCTGACTTAATTGACCACGTCGGAACTTTGTCAGTATCAAACGTCGTCATGACTGGCTGGGTAAACCACGAAATACCGTCATTTGAAAAATATTCAACATGCTGGGCAATCAGGCGATAGTTCAGCGCACCTTCCGGGCTGTAGACCACGGTGTCGCTGTGATCGCTTTTATAGGTTGGATCGTTAGTATTGACCACTTCCGTTTGTGTATCGTCACGATCGGCAAGGTTCACGCCAATCAGTACCAGTGCGACAAGCGAAAGCAGAATGATAACCCAACGTCTGGTTTTACTCATATCGATTGCCCTTTGGCCTCATCAAGCTTGCCCTGCGCCAGCAGAAGCAGATCGCAGACTTCACGTACAGCACCCCGGCCACCGTTGATATGGGTGACGTAGTCAGCTCGCGGGATCAGCAGCGGATGCGCATCCGCAACCGCGATACTCAGGCCGACTTCAGCCATGACCGGCCAGTCAATCAGATCGTCCCCGACATAGGCCACGTTTTCCGGTGCAATAGCCAGTTTTCCCAGTAAGTCATTGAAGGCTGCCACCTTGTCGGATTGTCCCTGGTAAAGATGGGTAATGCCTAACGTTTCACAGCGGTCTTCTACAAGTTTAGCTTTCCGCCCGGTGATGATGGCAACTTCGATACCCGACGTCAGCGCACAGCGAATGCCGTAGCCGTCGCGAACGTTAAACGCTTTCAGCTCTTCACCATTATTGCCCATATAAATCAGACCGTCGGAGAGTACGCCATCCACATCGAGGATGAGCAGACGAATATTTTCTGCCTTCGCCATCATATGGGTACTGACCGGGCCATAACAGGTTGCAAGGGATGCACCCGCATTACTCATTGTCTTATCCTTCATTACACTACGCCTGCGCGCAGCAGATCATGCATATGTACCACACCCAGCAATTGGTCGCCATCGGCAACCATGACTGAGGTGATATGACGGGACTGCATCAGGTTCAGCACATCCACTGCCAGGGTGCCAGGGCGAACGCGGATGCCGCCTGGGGTCATGACATCGGCGATCCCGAGCGTGCGGACGTCGACACCCATATCGAACACGCGGCGTAAGTCGCCGTCGGTGAAAATTCCCTGAATTTTCATCAGGTCGTCGCACACCACCGTCATACCCAGATTTTTACGGGTGATTTCCAGCAGCGCATCGCGCAGGGAGGCCGCTTTACTGACGTGAGGGATCTCATCGCCAGTATGCATAATGTCGTTAACCCGCAGCAGCAGCTTACGCCCCAGCGCACCGCCAGGATGGGAAAGCGCGAAATCTTCAGGGGTAAAACCACGCGCTTCCAGCAGCGCAACGGCAAGCGCATCACCCATGACCAGCGCCGCCGTGGTGCTGGACGTTGGCGCAAGGCCAAGCGGGCAGGCTTCTTTGGGAACTTTGACGCACAGATGAATATCTGCAGCGCGCGCCATGCTGCTTTCGGGGCGGCTGGTCATGCAAATCAGGGGAACCTGCAGGCGCTTCAGTACCGGGATCAGCGCCAGGATCTCATTGGATTCACCAGAGTTCGACAGCGCAATAACGACATCCTGTGGCGTTACCATGCCCAGGTCACCGTGCGCGGCTTCCCCCGGGTGAACAAAGAAGGAGGAGGTTCCCGTGCTGGCAAACGTCGCTGCCATTTTGCGTCCAATATGGCCGGACTTGCCCATTCCCATCACCACAACTTTACCGGCACAGTAGAACATCTTCTCACATGCCTGACTAAAGTCCTGGTTAATGTACTGATCTAACTGCGCCAGACCTTCACGTTCAATCTCCAGAACATCTTTGCCTGCTTTCTGAAAGTCAAAACCCGGCTGCAATTCTACTTGCGACATAATACGTTTCCGTTTTACCCAGAGAGAAGAGGCGAAAGCCAGTACAGCATCGCCATCCATACGATAAATCCACCTGTCAGCAGCGCACCTGCGCCTTTGCCGATCTGTCGTTGTCGCCGCCAGCAGAGCAGAGCAAAAATAACGCTGACCAGCAACATCACACCGTAATCGCGCGAGAAGGCCAGGGGGTTAAAGGGTCCTGGCGTTATCAGGGCTGGCAGGCCCATCACGATGGCGATGTTAAAAATGTTTGAACCAATGATATTGCCAATCGCGATATCGTCTTCACCTTTCCGTGCGCCAGCGATGGCCGTGGCCAACTCCGGCAGACTGGTTCCGATGGCAATGACGGTCAGACCGATGGTGAGTTCGCTCATGGCGAAATAGTTCGCCAGCACCGTCGCGTTATCTACCACCATGCGCGTAGCCATTGGCATAATGATCAGCGCGACACCAAGCCAGAGGAGTGCGACAGGCAGTGTACCTTCACGCGGGAGTTCGGCAATTTGCTCACGTGTCAGGCTGTCATGGCCTTGCTTTTCAGCCTGACGGGCGATTTTCACAATATAAAGCAACCATATGACGGCCAGCGCCAGCAAAAAAATGCCGTCACTGTAGCTCAGTACGCCATCATAAAATACGCAGCCTGCCAGCAGGCTTACGATTAACATTAGCGGCAATTCACGACGCAGAACATCAGAATGCACGCGAAATGGATGCAGCAGCGCCGCTAAGCCCAGAATAAGGAGAATGTTGACGATGTTGGAGCCAATCGCAGTGCCAATAGCCAGGTCTGCCTGACCATGCAGCGATGCTGTGACAGAAACGATAATTTCAGGAAGTGATGTTCCGACACTGACAACGGTCATCCCAATGACAATAGGTGGCACGCCAATCAGTCGACACAGGATAGATGCAGCAAACACCAAACGGTCAGCACTGTAGACCACCAAAAGTAAACCAATTATTAACAGTGCTGTTGCTAAAAGCATCAAAAGTCCTTTCTTCAGGTATACTCGCCGGTCCACCGCGCAGGAATTGTTGGCGTTGCATAGCGTCTGAGGCGTAACGAATTCCTAATTTTGACTTTATGCGCCGGAAAAGTAAAACAAATGCCAGCTTTCGCTAACCTCAACGGCTAATATTCTGTAAAAATGCTGAGTTTAGGGCTGATTTAAGCTTCATGCTCAGCGTGGAGTCGGGCAAGAAAGGAACCATAAATGAGCCAAACGATGGCGAATTTAGTCGACGTACGTGGTGTGAGTTTTTCTCGTGCCAACCGATTGATATTTGATGATATTTCGCTGACGGTCCCGCGTGGTAAGATAACCGCTATCATGGGGCCATCAGGGATCGGTAAAACGACTTTGCTGCGTCTTATTGGCGGGCAAATTCCACCGGATAGCGGTGAAATTCTCTTCGACGGTGAAAACATCCCGGAGATGTCTCGCTCGCGTCTGTATACTGTCCGCAAGCGCATGAGTATGCTTTTTCAGTCGGGGGCACTGTTCACCGATATGAATGTCTTTGATAACGTGGCTTACCCACTGCGTGAGCATACCCATTTGTCGCCCGAGCTACTGAAAAGCACGGTGATGATGAAGCTTGAAGCTGTGGGGCTGCGGGGAGCCGCGAAGCTGATGCCATCAGAGCTTTCCGGTGGTATGGCGCGCCGCGCTGCGCTGGCACGAGCCATTGCATTAGAACCCGATTTAATCATGTTCGACGAGCCGTTTGTCGGACAGGATCCTATCACGATGGGCGTGCTGGTGAAGCTCATTTCTGAACTGAACAGCGCGCTCGGCGTTACCTGTATCGTGGTTTCTCACGATGTGCCGGAAGTGTTGAGTATTGCCGACTATGCCTACATTGTGGCAGACAAAAGGATCGTCGCGCATGGCAGCGCTCAGGCGTTGCAGGAAAATTGCGATCCGCAAGTGCGGCAGTTCCTGGACGGTATTGCGGATGGGCCTGTACCGTTCCGTTATCCCGCGGGTGACTATCGTGACGATTTATTGGGAATAGGGAGTTAAGCCACTCATGCTGTTAAATGCGTTGGCCGCTCTTGGACACCGTGGCATAAAAACCATCAGGACGTTCGGGCGTGCCGGATTGATGTTATTCAACGCGCTGGTCGGCAAGCCGGAATTTCGTAAGCACGCACCTTTACTGGTGCGACAGCTCTATAACGTCGGCGTGTTGTCGATGCTCATCATCATTGTTTCCGGTCTGTTTATCGGCATGGTGCTTGGGCTGCAGGGTTATCTTGTGCTGACGACCTACAGTGCAGAAACCAGTCTCGGGATGCTGGTGGCACTTTCGCTACTGCGTGAGCTGGGGCCGGTTGTTGCCGCATTGCTGTTTGCCGGGCGAGCAGGGTCGGCCTTAACCGCAGAAATTGGCCTGATGCGCGCGACCGAGCAGCTTTCCAGTATGGAGATGATGGCGGTCGATCCGCTGCGTCGCGTGATCTCGCCACGTTTCTGGGCCGGTGTTATCTCATTGCCGTTACTGACTGTCCTCTTTGTTGCCGTGGGGATCTGGGGCGGTTCGCTGGTTGGTGTGCACTGGAAAGGCATTGATGCCGGGTTCTTCTGGTCTGCCATGCAGGACGCCATCGATCTGAGAAAGGATCTGGTTAACTGTCTGATTAAGAGCGTGGTATTTGCCATTACGGTCACCTGGATTGCATTGTTTAATGGTTACGATGCTATTCCGACGTCGGCGGGCATTAGCCGTGCAACTACACGTACTGTCGTTCATTCGTCACTGGCCGTACTGGGTCTGGATTTTGTGCTCACCGCACTGATGTTTGGGAATTGAGTTCATGCAAACGAGAAAAAATGAAATTTGGGTCGGCGTGTTCCTGCTGCTGGCACTGCTGGCCGCTCTGTTTATCTGCCTGAGAGCAGCGGATATTACGTCTATCCGTACTGAGCCGACTTACCGTGTCTATGCCACTTTCGATAATATCGGTGGCCTGAAAGCACGCTCACCAGTACGCGTTGGCGGTGTGGTGATTGGCCGCGTTGCGGACATTACGCTTGATGAGAAAACCTATCTGCCGCGTGTCGCGATGGATATCGAAGAGCGCTATAACCATATCCCGGATACCAGCTCTCTTTCCATTCGTACTTCTGGTCTGTTGGGCGAGCAATATCTGGCTCTTAACATTGGTTTTGAAGATCCAGAACTGGGGACGACTATTCTTAAAGACGGTAGCGTGATCCAGGATACGAAGTCAGCGATGGTGCTGGAGGATATGATTGGTCAGTTCCTTTACAGCGGTAAAGGGGAAGATAAAACGTCTGATGCTACCCCTGCACAGGGGAAAGACCATACCAACGTCGAGCCGACCCCAGGCGCGACCAATTAATACCAGGAGAAGTGATTCATGTTTAAACGACTGTTAATGGTTGCCATGCTGGTCATTGCCCCTCTCACCGCAGTACATGCTGCGGATCAGAGCAACCCGTACAAACTGATGGACGAGGCCGCGAAGAAAACCTTCGATCGTCTTAAAAATGAACAACCTAAAATTCGTGCAAATCCTGACTATCTGCGTGATGTAGTCGATCAGGAATTGCTGCCATATGTGCAGATCAAATATGCAGGCGCACTGGTACTGGGCCGTTACTACAAAGACGCCACCCCTGCGCAGCGTGATGCCTACTTTGCTGCATTCCACGAATACCTGAAACAGGCATACGGCCAGGCACTGGCGATGTATCACGGTCAGACCTACCAGATTGCCCCGGAGCAACCGCTGGGTGGTGCGACCATTATTCCTATCCGCGTGACCATCCTGGATCCTAATGGCCGTCCACCGGTTCGCCTGGACTTCCAGTGGCGTAAAAACAGCCAGACCGGAAACTGGCAGGCGTATGACATGATTGCCGAAGGGGTGAGCATGATCACGACTAAGCAGAACGAGTGGAGCGACCTGCTGCGCACCAAAGGCATTGATGGCCTGACCGCACAGCTGCAGTCTATCTCTCGTCAGAAAATTTCTCTGGACGAGAAAAAGTAATGTCACAGCAACTTAGCTGGTCGCGTGAAGGCGAAGTGTTAACGCTGTCTGGTGAGCTTGACCAGGATCTGCTGAACCCTTTATGGGATAAGCGCCACGAAGCCATGCAGGGCGTTACACAGATTGATTTAAGCGACGTTACGCGGGTCGATACGGCAGGCATTGCGCTGCTCATCCATCTTGTTGCCGTGGGGAAAAAGCAGGGAGCCAACGTCACGTTGGCTGGCGCGAGCGATAATGTCGTGACCCTGGCACAGCTCTACAATTTATCTGAAGAGCTGTTACCTCACTAATTTTTTCAGTACGTTACTTCCGCAAGCCCTGGCAGTTTCACCGTCGGGGCTTTTTGCTTGTTTAAGACAACGCCACTTTGCTCTAAGATGTTTGGCTTGTTTTCACTATCAGATGATTAAGAGCCCATGGAAAATCATGAAATCCAGACAGTGCTGATGAATGCACTCTCCCTTCAGGAAGCCCACGTCACTGGCGATGGCAGTCACTTCCAGGTTATTGCTGTGGGTGAGATGTTCGACGGTATGAGCCGTGTGAAGAAGCAGCAGGCTGTTTACGCGCCGCTGATGGAATACATTGCAGATAACCGCATCCACGCCCTGTCGATCAAAGCGTTCACCCCACAAGAGTGGGCACGCGATCGCAAACTAAATGGTTTTTGAGCTGGGGGCGATGCGCCCGCAGCACGGTTGAATTTATAAGAGAGCAATTACATGGACAAATTTCGTGTACAGGGGCCTACTCGCCTCCAGGGCGAAGTCACAATTTCTGGCGCAAAAAATGCCGCGCTGCCAATCCTCTTCGCTGCGTTGCTCGCGGAAGAGCCGGTAGAAATTCAGAACGTACCGAAGCTGAAAGATATCGACACGACCATGAAACTGCTTGGTCAACTGGGTACCAAAGTCGAGCGCAACGGTTCCGTCTGGATTGATGCCAGCAACGTTAACAACTTCTCTGCACCGTACGACCTGGTAAAAACCATGCGTGCATCCATCTGGGCGCTGGGCCCGCTGGTGGCGCGTTTTGGTCAGGGTCAGGTCTCTCTGCCGGGGGGCTGTGCTATCGGCGCGCGTCCGGTTGACCTGCATATCTTTGGCCTGGAAAAACTGGGCGCAGAGATCAAACTCGAAGAAGGTTACGTTAAAGCGTCCGTTAATGGCCGTCTGAAAGGCGCACACATTGTCATGGACAAAGTAAGCGTTGGCGCAACCGTCACCATCATGTCGGCGGCGACGCTGGCAGAAGGTACCACCATCATCGAGAACGCTGCTCGCGAGCCGGAAATTGTGGATACCGCCAACTTCCTTATCGCGCTGGGGGCGAAGATCTCTGGCCAGGGTACTGACCGTATCACCATCGAAGGCGTTGAGCGCCTGGGTGGCGGTGTGTACCGCGTTCTGCCAGACCGTATCGAAACCGGTACCTTCCTGGTGGCTGCAGCCATTTCTGGCGGCAAAATTGTGTGCCGTAATGCACAGCCTGACACTCTGGATGCCGTACTGGCAAAACTGCGTGAAGCCGGTGCAGATATTGAGACCGGAGAAGACTGGATCAGCCTGGACATGCACGGCAAGCGCCCGAAAGCGGTTACCGTTCGCACGGCTCCACATCCGGCCTTCCCGACCGATATGCAGGCGCAGTTCACCCTGTTGAACCTGGTGGCTGAAGGTACTGGTGTGATCACGGAGACCATCTTCGAAAACCGCTTTATGCACGTACCGGAACTGATCCGTATGGGCGCGCATGCAGAAATCGAAAGCAACACCGTGATCTGCCACGGCGTAGAAAAACTGTCTGGCGCACAGGTGATGGCAACCGATCTGCGTGCGTCAGCAAGCCTTGTGCTGGCAGGCTGTATCGCGGAAGGGACGACGGTTGTTGATCGTATCTACCACATCGATCGTGGCTATGAGCGTATCGAAGACAAACTGCGCGCGCTGGGTGCGAATATCGAGCGTGTGAAGGGCGAGTAATCGTTCCGGCAGCCCCCTGCCAGAAATGACCGGGGGGTTGCTATTCCTGTCAAAAAAAGAGCATTACACCGGCTGCTCTCCTTTCGTTTTTTTCTGGCGAATCATGCGTGTTCTGTCAATAAATTCATGGGTAATGGGATCGTGGTAGCGCGACGGCCAGATTATCCACGGGTGTGTTTCCAGCGCCGTTGCAATAATCAATTCACCCTTGGGCCACGGACGGGTCAGCGCATTTGCCAGAGTGGAAGAGCTTAAGCCACTGCGGCGTGACTCTGCTGCAAGCGATGTTCCTTTTTTACGCAGTGCCGCAATGATATCTGCGGAATGCCAGTCGATAAATTTCGTATCCATAAAGCTGTCCTTATGTTCGTATTCACCCACGTCATTTCTCCTGAAACGACAGGGGTACTATACGCATTTCGAACATTGGTTCTAAAAAGTTCGCGTTACTGGAAGCAATATTCAGAATATGACATGGCTTTATTCATGCGGCATGTAAGCCGATGATTTAACATGAATATGGAATTTATTGACGTTTACTGGAATCTCCCCGTATTGATACGGGGAGAAGAGGAGAGGTTAGCGATCGCGCTGGACGGCAATGTGGGCTAGCGCAATGAGAGCATCACGCCACGGGCTGTCTGGAATGACCTGAAGAGCTGCAATGGCTTTATCGGCCTCTTCTTCAGCACGCTGGCGTGTCCACTCCAGCGACCCGCAGATAGCCATTGTTTCCAGTACCGGTTCCAGAAGATGTCGACCATTTCCCTGCTCGATAGCCTCACGGATCATTTTGGCCTGTTCAGGTGAACCATTGCGCATTGCATGCAGCAGCGGCAGGGTTGGCTTACCTTCGTTCAGGTCATCACCCACGTTTTTACCGAGTGTTTCGCCATCGGCGCTGTAATCCAGTAAATCGTCAATCAACTGGAACGCGGTGCCAAGATAGCGGCCATAGTCCTGCAGCCCTTTTTCCTGTGCCTCTGTGCAACCTGCCAGAATACCGGAGCACTGAGCCGCCGCTTCAAACAAGCGCGCTGTCTTGCTGTAGATCACGCGCATGTAGTTCTCTTCGGTAATATCCGGATCGTTGACGTTCATCAGCTGCAGCACTTCGCCTTCGGCGATGACGTTAACGGCTTCAGACATCACTTCCAGCACCTTCAGCGAACCGAGGCTGGTCATCATCTGGAAGGCGCGGGTATAGATAAAATCCCCCACCAGAACGCTGGCTGCGTTGCCAAAGGCGGCATTTGCCGTGGCTTTGCCACGACGCATGTCGGATTCATCTACGACGTCGTCGTGAAGAAGCGTTGCGGTGTGGATAAATTCGATCAGTGCTGCAATAGTGACGTGCGCATTTCCCTGGTAGCCAACGGCTCTGGCAGCCAGAATGGCAATCATCGGGCGAATGCGTTTGCCGCCGCCGCTGACGATGTAATAGCCCAGCTGGTTGATCAGCTGAACGTCAGAGTTGAGTTGCTCCAGGATTGCTGCATTTACACCCGCCATATCTTGCGCGGTTAACTCGTTGATTTTTTCTAAATTCATCGCAAAAGCCGGGCTTTTTATCCTGTTTATCCCATCTTCAATGGGGTAACAAAGGGTTTCGGTTTATCAATAGTATTGCTGATTGTACTGAAAAAACGGCTCAGATAAACGTTACCGTACGTGTTGTGTTTTTTTTCTTCATGTATTGACGGTAGCACTTGTCAAAGGCTCGCGTTTTGCGTAATATTCGCGCCCTATTGTGAATATTTATAGCGCACTCTGATTCATACGAGGATGTGCGCGGAAGCGGAGTTTATATGTACGCGGTTTTCCAAAGTGGTGGTAAACAACACCGAGTAAGCGAAGGTCAGACCGTTCGCCTGGAAAAGCTGGACATCGCAACTGGCGAATCTGTTGAGTTCGCTGAAGTTCTGATGATCGCAAACGGTGAAGAAGTCAAAATCGGCGTTCCTTTCGTTGATGGCGGCGTTATCAAAGCTGAAGTTGTTGCTCACGGTCGTGGCGAGAAAGTTAAAATCGTTAAGTTTCGTCGTCGTAAACACTACCGTAAGCAGCAGGGCCACCGTCAGTGGTTCACTGATGTGAAAATTACTGGCATCAGCGCCTAAGACCTGAGGAGAGATTTAAATGGCACATAAAAAGGCTGGCGGCTCCACACGTAACGGTCGCGATTCAGAAGCTAAACGCCTGGGCGTTAAGCGTTTCGGTGGCGAATCCGTTCTGGCGGGTAGCATCATCGTTCGTCAACGTGGTACCAAATTCCACGCTGGCAACAACGTAGGTTGCGGTCGTGACCACACTCTGTTTGCTAAAGCAGACGGTAAAGTGAAATTTGAAGTTAAAGGCCCGAACAACCGTAAATACATCAGCATCGTTGCTGAGTAAGGTTTTCTCGGTCCGGTAACGGATTAAAGCCCCGCAACGTGTTGCGGGGCTTTTTACATTGGAAACCCGGAAAATTTTCTGTAGGGAAAACGGGCATGAAGCAGCAGGCCGGCATTGGTATTCTTTTGGCGCTCACTACCGCAATGTGTTGGGGTGCGCTGCCAATTGCAATGAAGCAGGTACTGGAAGTGATGGAGCCGCCGACGGTGGTCTTTTATCGCTTTCTGATGGCAAGCATTGGCCTCGGTACGATCCTGGCTGTCAAAGGTAAGCTTCCACCCTTGCGGATCTTCCGTAAGCCACGCTGGCTGGTATTACTGGCCATCGCGACGGGAGGCCTTTTCGGCAACTTCATTCTCTTCAGTTCTTCCCTGCAATATCTCAGCCCCACGGCGTCGCAGGTGATTGGTCAGCTTTCACCGGTCGGCATGATGGTTGCCAGCGTCTTTATCCTGAAGGAGAAGATGCGAGGTACACAGGTTATCGGGGCGAGCATGCTGCTCTGTGGTCTGGTGATGTTCTTCAACACCAGCCTGATAGAGATTTTTACCCGCCTGACGGATTACACCTGGGGTGTGATTTTCGGTGTGGGAGCAGCAACGGTCTGGGTGAGTTACGGCGTTGCACAAAAGGTGTTATTGCGTCGTCTGGCTTCACAGCAGATCCTCTTTTTGCTGTACACTTTGTGTACAGTTGCATTACTGCCTTTAGCGAAGCCGGGAGTCATTACCCAGCTCAGCGACTGGCAACTGGCGTGCCTTATTTTTTGTGGGCTGAATACGCTGGTCGGTTATGGTGCGCTGGCCGAAGCAATGGCGCGCTGGCAGGCAGCACAGGTGAGCGCATTAATCACGCTGACTCCGCTGTTTACGCTGTTATTTTCAGATTTGTTATCAATGGCCTGGCCCGATGTTTTCGTCAGACCGATGCTCAACCTGTTGGGTTATCTCGGTGCGTTTGTCGTGGTTGCGGGCGCGATGTATTCCGCCATTGGTCATCGTCTCTGGGGGCGTTGGCGCAAAAATGAAGCGGTAGTAATAGAGTCCCCCGCTCAGGCGAATGAGTTACGGAGAGTAAAATGAAGTTTGTTGATGAAGCAACGATCCTGGTCGTAGCAGGTGATGGCGGCAATGGTTGCGTAAGCTTCCGTCGTGAAAAATATATTCCTCGTGGCGGCCCTGATGGCGGCGACGGTGGTGATGGTGGTGACGTGTGGCTGGAGGCGGATGAGAACCTCAACACGCTGATCGACTACCGCTTTGAAAAATCCTTCCGTGCTGAACGTGGCCAGAACGGCCAGAGCCGTGACTGTACTGGTAAGCGTGGCAAAGACGTGACCATTAAGGTTCCGGTTGGAACACGTGTGATCGATCAGGGCACGGGCGAAACGATGGGTGACATGACCAAACACGGTCAGCGCCTGATGGTGGCTAAAGGTGGCTGGCACGGTCTGGGTAACAGCCGTTTCAAATCTTCCGTTAACCGTACCCCGCGTCAGAAAACGATGGGGACACCTGGCGATAAGCGTGACCTGCAGCTGGAGCTGATGCTGTTGGCTGACGTTGGTATGCTGGGCATGCCAAACGCGGGTAAATCGACGTTTATTCGTGCTGTTTCTGCAGCCAAACCAAAAGTGGCGGATTATCCGTTCACCACGCTGGTACCGAGCCTGGGCGTTGTCCGTATGGATAACGAGAAGAGCTTCGTGGTTGCCGATATCCCGGGCCTTATCGAAGGTGCAGCGGAAGGTGCCGGCCTGGGTATTCGCTTCCTGAAACACCTTGAGCGCTGCCGCGTACTGTTGCACATCATTGATATCGATCCAATCGACGGTTCTGATCCGGTGGAAAACGCCCGCATTATCATCGGTGAGCTGGAGAAATACAGCGAAAAACTGGCGAACAAGCCGCGCTGGCTGGTCTTCAACAAGATTGACCTGATGGATAAAGCTGAAGCTGAGGCCAAAGCGAAAGCGATTGCTGAAGCGATGGGTTGGGAAGATAAATACTACCTGATCTCCGCAGCAAGCCAGGTTGGCGTGAAAGATCTCTGCTGGGATGTGATGACCTTCATCATCGAGAACCCAATTGTTCAGGCGGAAGAAGCGAAACAGCCTGAGAAAGTCGAATTCATGTGGGATGACTACCACCGTGAACAGCTCGAAGAGATGGAAGCGGAAGAAGACGAAGACTGGGATGATGACTGGGATGAAGACGACGAAGAAGGTGTCGAGTTCATCTACAAGCACTAATTCCTGTGGAAGGCCCCCTGCGAAGGGGGCTTTTTTTTAACTTAATGTCGCGGGTAACCAGCAACTGGCGATTAAGCCACCTTCAATGCCGTTCTCAAGCGTCAATTTGCCGTGGTGAAGCTGAACGATGCGTTGCACAATACTCAGCCCCAGCCCGCTGCCACCGTAGCGCTGATCGAGACGACGGAATGGTTCAGTGATTGACTGTCGGTGTGCCTCATCAATGCCAGGCCCTTGATCGACAACGATGACCTGCGTACCGCCATCATGCTCCATTAATTTCACTTCAATGGTTGTGCCTGTCGGGCTATAGCGTGTGGCATTCTCCAGCAGATTGCGCAGCATCAGGCGCAGAAGTACCGTGTCACCCTGAACCGTCAGTGGACTTTTGTCCGGCCATATCACCGTATGTTCTTTAGCTTCATGCTCAAGGCTGAGTGGAACAATGATGCTGTCTGTCCAGTTGACGGTTTCGTAGTGACCGCTTGCCAGCGCCTGCCCGGCACGTGCCAGCATCAGCAGTTGTTCAACGGTGTGCATCAACTGATCGATCCGGCTAATCAACGCATTGGCCTGCGGTGAGCCCGACTGAGCCATTAATTCCAGATGTAGCCTGATTCCGGCGAGAGGTGTTCGCAGCTCGTGAGCGGCGTCTGCCGTGAAGAGGCGCTCCTGCTGGATGGTGTTATCCAGTCTGGCGAGCAGCTGATTCAGCGACGTCGTCACCGCGCCAATCTCTTCCATATCGGAATACATCGGCAGCGGGGTAAGATTATCCGCCGAACGGTTAGCCAGGCTGGCACGCAGTTTATTCAGCGGCTGGGTTATCAGGGTGACGGCCCAGAATGAGAAGAACAGGGTAAAGCCCACCATCACCAGAGAAGGCACCAGAAGCGAGGCAATCGCTTCGCGGATCTCTTTCTCGACATGGTTGTTACGCGCTTTTGCCGATAACGTTTCGCTCACCAGAAAGCTAATCTGTTCGCGGCTTTCATGCCACAGCCAGACCACGCTTATCAGCTGGAAAAACAGTAAGATCACCGCCAGCAAAATCATCAATCGCCGACGCATGCTGTTCATTTCTGGCTCTCCAGACGGTAGCCAACGCCACGGACGGTTTTAATTCGATCTTTACCAAGCTTACGGCGCAGGTTGTGAATGTGAACTTCGAGGGTATTTGACCCCGGATCGTCCTGCCAGGAGTAGATATCCTGTTGCAGGGTTTCACGGTGTACCGTTTGCCCGCTACGCATGATCAGGCGTGTAAGCAGGGCGAACTCTTTTGGGGTGACTTCGACAGGCAGCGATTTGCGTAGCACCTGCTGGGTTTGCAGATTCAGCGTAATATCACCGTCGGTTAGTAAGTTATCACTATGTCCCTGGTAGCGGCGGATCAGTGCCCGCACGCGTGCCTGAAGCTCTGCAAGGACGAAAGGCTTCACCAGATAATCATCCGCACCGGAATCAAGGCCGTTAATACGATCTTCGATGGAATCACGCGCCGTGAGGATCAACACTGGGTTGGCGATACCGCGGCGTCGCCACTGGTTCAGTAATGAGGCACCATCTTTATCGGGTAAACCTAAATCGAGGATCACCAGGCTATATTCACCGCTCTGAATCAGGGCATCTGCTTCTGCCGCCGTGGCGGCACAGTCGAGCGCATATCCTTCATTGGCCAGCGCCAGCGCCAGCCCTTCCTGTAATAACAGATCGTCTTCAACTATGAGTAGTTTCATCGCTAGTTATTCTGATAAATGTCCTTATAAAGCCTGCTTTCGAATCGTACCAACGGGATGCGTCGGTTGCGCTGGTCAGTCGGTTCGACGGCATAGCCGGAAAGATACTGCACGAATGCCATACGTTGTCCGCTGGCGGTGGTGATGAAGCCCGCAAGGTTGTAAACCCCCTGCAGTGAACCTGTTTTGGCTGAGACTTTGCCATCCACACCGGCGGCGTGAAGCCCGGCACGGTACTGAAGTGAACCATCGTGTCCGGCAAGTGGTAGCATTGAAATAAAGTTTAGCTCAGTGTCATGTTGTGCAATGTACTGAAGCACTTGCATCATGGTCGCCGGGGAAATCAAATTATGGCGTGATAACCCGGAACCATCGACGGCGATGGTGTTACCCAGATCGATCCCTGCCTGCTGACGCAGGATCTGCCGTACTGCGTCGGACCCTGCGCGCCAGGTTCCCTGAACGCCGAAACGTGCGTGACCAATCATGCGGAACACCGTGTCGGCAATCATGTTATCCGACTTTTTCAGCATAATCTTGAGCAAATCGTGCAATGGCGCAGACTGGTTGCTGGCGATAACCGTGCCGGGTTGATTGACCTGCGTCTGGCGGAGCAGGGTACCGGACCAGGTGATCCCCGCCTGCTTCAGTTCATCCTTGAGAATGGCCCCGGCGTAACTTGCCCCATCCTGTATCGCAAAGGCCAGCGGCAGTGGATCGGCGCGCTGCGTCAGGCAACCGGTAAGCGTGAAGCGGTTAAGATCGCCTGGCACCACGTCCAGCTCACAATACTGTGCATCCGGTGAGCCTTTTGCCAGCGTACGTACCTGGCTAAACATCGTCACCGGGTAGTAGGACGCCACGCGGATAAACGCTAAGTCATCCGGTTTTGGGGCGCTGTAAAGCGAAACGGAGAAGCAGTTACGGTCAATAATGGCAGCCGCTGGCGGTGCGCTAAAGCACTGCGTCATGTCGTTCCACGGCCAGCCAGGGGCTTTATCGTGGCTGGCAAAAATGGAGGTGTCGATCAACACATTACCGTCGATCTTCTGCACGCCAGATTTTTTCAATGCCGCCACCATGCTGCGGATATCCTGGCGCTTCAACGTCGGGTCACCCCCGAAGCGGGCGATAAGATCGCCTTTCAGTTCGCCACCCGTGACGTTACCTTTGGTTTCAAGGGTGGTGGTAAACCGGAAATCAGGCCCAAGCTGGAGCAGGGCGGCGAGTGCAGTGATCACCTTCTGAGTACTGGCAGGCAGCGCCATCTGTTGACTGTGGTAGTCAATCTCTGGCGTCTGCGCCCCGACCTTCTGCACCATCAGGGCAAGGTTAGCCCCTGCGGGCAGCTGATTAATGTACTCATCAACATTCGCGGCCTGAGCACTGAACGTTATACTGGTAGTCAATCCGATGATAAATCTGGAAAATCGCATAATCTCGCGCTAACAACCCGAAAACAAACCGTCATACTACGGTGCATGGCACTGCAAAGTAAACGATGACCCATAGTGAACTTCGCGGTAAAATGCATATCAAATTGAAAATTGCTGCTGGCCTGGGGCGTTGCTTCCGGGTCGGTTTTCTTTTTGCTTCTGGCTTGCTCATGGTTTGATGTTCATGGGGACAGGAGCCGGAGCAGGTGACGCTGCTCCCAACAGGAATGTTTAAGAGGTATAACAAATGCAAGCTATTCCGATGACCTTACGTGGTGCCGAAAAACTGCGCGAAGAGCTGGATTTCCTGAAATCCGTTCGTCGCCCTGAAATCATCGCCGCTATCGCGGATGCGCGTGAGCATGGCGACCTGAAAGAAAATGCTGAATACCACGCCGCGCGCGAGCAGCAGGGCTTCTGTGAAGGGCGTATTAAAGATATCGAAGCGAAGCTGTCCAATGCGCAGGTTATCGATATCACCAAAATGCCAAATAATGGCCGGGTGATCTTTGGTTCCACCGTTAGCGTGCTGAACCTGGATAACGACGAAGAGCAGACTTACCGCATCGTCGGTGACGATGAAGCTGATTTCAAACAGAACCTGATTTCGGTGAACTCACCAATTGCTCGCGGCCTGATTGGCAAAGAGCAGGACGATGTTGTCATCATCCGCACCCCAGGCGGCGAAGTGGAATACGAAATTATCAAGGTCGAGTACCTGTAATTCGCTTCTCCACGAAGATGTTGATACATTGTAAAGAAAGGAAAAAGGCCGCATAGCGGCCTTTTATCAACTCAAGGAGCATGGCATTTTGCTCACCTGCTGACAGAAATCCCTCGTTTTACACAGAAAATGTGTTTAATTCAGGATATCCTTAGCGTGGCAGCGAGATTTTACGCTCTTTAGATGGGCGATAGAGCACCAGCGTTTTACCGATGACCTGTACATTACAGGCACCGGTTTCGCGCACGATGGCTTCCACGATCAAGTTCTTCGTGTCTCTGTCTTCAGAGGCAATTTTCACCTTGATCAGCTCGTGGTGTTCCAGCGCTTGTTCAATCTCGGCAAGCACCCCTTCGGTCAAACCATTGTTGCCAAGCATGACTACAGGCTTGAGCGGATGTGCCAGACCTTTAAGGTGCTGTTTTTGTTTAGTACTCAGATTCATCGTATATTTTTGCTTACGTTGGGATTGAAAACGGTTCATTCTACCGCCATCTCCCTTATATCGCCAAATAGCTGCGTAGAAATTTACGTCACAGGCAAGCAACGATGAACCAGGACGGAAATGTTAAATGACAGGTAAGAAGCGTTCTGCCAGCTCCAGCCGCTGGCTTCAGGAACACTTTAGCGATAAATATGTTCAACAGGCGCAGAAAAAGGGGTTACGTTCCCGTGCCTGGTTTAAACTTGATGAAATACAGCAAAGTGACAAACTTTTTAAGCCGGGGATGACGATTGTTGACCTCGGTGCCGCACCTGGGGGATGGTCCCAGTATGCGGTAACGCAAATCGGTGGAACGGGCCGAATCATCGCATGCGATCTTTTACCAATGGATCCCATCGTTGGTGTCGACTTCCTTCAGGGCGATTTTCGTGATGAATTAGTGCTGAAGGCGTTACTCGATCGCGTAGGTGACAGTAAAGTTCAGGTTGTCATGTCAGATATGGCACCAAATATGTGCGGAACACCGGCGGTGGATATCCCCCGTGCCATGTATCTGGTGGAACTGGCGTTAGAAATGTGTCGTGATGTACTAGCACCAGGTGGTAGTTTTGTTGTGAAGGTGTTTCAGGGCGAAGGTTTCGAGGAGTACCTTAAGGAAATTCGCTCCCTGTTTGCGAAGGTCAAAGTTCGTAAGCCGGACTCTTCCCGGGCGCGTTCCCGAGAAGTGTATATTGTAGCGACCGGGCGAAAATGATAACCGGTGGATTTCAGACGAAAGTTTGAATGAAACTGGATCTAGAGTATCCTGACGCTGTTTTTAACACAGTTGTAATATGAGGTTAATCCCTTGAGTGACATGGCGAAAAACCTAATACTCTGGCTGGTCATTGCCGTTGTGCTGATGTCAGTATTCCAGAGCTTTGGGCCCAGCGAGTCGAATGGCCGCAAGGTGGATTATTCTACCTTCCTGCAGGAGGTCAATCAGGACCAGGTTCGCGAAGCGCGTATCAACGGACGTGAGATCAACGTTACCAAGAAAGATAGTAACCGTTACACGACCTACATTCCGGTGAACGATCCTAAGCTGCTTGATAACCTTCTGACTAAAAACGTCAAGGTGGTAGGTGAGCCGCCAGAAGAGCCAAGCCTGTTGGCTTCTATCTTCATCTCCTGGTTCCCGATGCTGCTTCTTATTGGCGTCTGGATCTTCTTTATGCGTCAGATGCAGGGCGGTGGTGGCAAAGGTGCCATGTCGTTCGGTAAGAGCAAGGCGCGTATGCTGACGGAAGACCAGATCAAGACCACGTTCGCTGACGTTGCAGGTTGTGACGAAGCGAAAGAAGAGGTGGCTGAACTGGTAGAATACCTGCGTGAACCGAGCCGTTTCCAGAAACTGGGCGGTAAGATCCCGAAAGGCATTCTGATGGTCGGCCCTCCGGGTACCGGTAAAACCCTGCTGGCGAAAGCCATCGCGGGTGAAGCGAAGGTGCCGTTCTTTACTATTTCAGGTTCTGACTTCGTTGAAATGTTCGTGGGTGTCGGTGCATCTCGTGTGCGTGACATGTTCGAGCAGGCTAAGAAGGCAGCACCGTGCATTATCTTCATCGATGAAATCGACGCCGTCGGTCGCCAGCGTGGCGCTGGTCTGGGCGGTGGTCACGATGAACGTGAGCAGACGCTGAACCAGATGCTGGTTGAAATGGACGGCTTCGAAGGTAACGAAGGTATTATCGTTATCGCAGCAACCAACCGTCCGGACGTACTTGACCCAGCCCTGCTGCGTCCAGGCCGTTTCGACCGTCAGGTTGTGGTTGGTCTGCCGGATGTTCGTGGTCGTGAACAGATTCTGAAAGTACACATGCGTCGCGTACCGTTGGCTCCAGATATCGACGCGGCAATTATTGCGCGTGGTACCCCGGGCTTCTCCGGTGCGGATCTGGCTAACCTGGTCAACGAAGCTGCACTGTTTGCCGCTCGCGGTAACAAACGCGTCGTGTCTATGGTGGAATTCGAAAAAGCGAAAGACAAAATCATGATGGGTGCGGAACGTCGCTCTATGGTGATGACGGAAGCGCAGAAAGAATCCACGGCATACCACGAAGCCGGCCACGCGATTATCGGTCGTCTGGTACCGGAACACGATCCGGTGCATAAAGTGACGATTATTCCGCGCGGTCGTGCGCTGGGCGTAACGTTCTTCCTGCCGGAAGGCGATGCCATCAGCGCCAGCCGTCAGAAGCTGGAAAGCCAGATTTCGACCCTGTATGGTGGTCGTCTGGCAGAAGAAATTATCTACGGTGTGGAACATGTTTCTACCGGTGCGTCCAACGACATTAAAGTGGCGACGAACCTGGCGCGTAACATGGTGACCCAATGGGGCTTCTCCGACAAACTCGGCCCACTGCTGTATGCAGAGGAAGAGGGCGAAGTGTTCCTGGGTCGTTCTGTGGCGAAAGCGAAACATATGTCTGATGAGACTGCTCGTATCATCGACCAGGAAGTGAAAGCGCTGATTGAACGTAACTACGGTCGCGCACGTCAGATCCTGAACGACAATATGGATATTCTGCATTCGATGAAAGATGCGCTCATGAAATATGAGACCATCGATGCACCACAGATTGACGACCTGATGGCTCGCCGCGAAGTGCGTCCGCCAGCAGGCTGGGAAGATCCAGGCGCTTCCAACAATTCTGACAACAATGGCACTCCGCGTGCACCGCGTACGGCTGATGAATCACATACGCCGAACCCGGGTAACAGCATGTCAGAACAGTTGGGCGACAAGTAAGTCACTGCTGTTGAAGAGTTAGTCTGTACTTCAAACCCTGGAGCTTGCTCCGGGGTTTTTCTTTTTCGTTAAATCATATTGATACCAGGGATTTCGCCATGAAACTATTCGCTCAGGACTCGCATCTCGATCTCTCACATCCGCATGTGATGGGTATCCTGAATGTTACGCCTGACTCCTTCTCTGACGGCGGCACGCATAACACACTTATCGATGCGGTTAAGCACGCAAATTTGATGATCAACGCGGGTGCCACCATCATTGATGTGGGGGGCGAATCGACGCGTCCTGGTGCGGCGGATGTTTCTGTGGAGGAGGAGCTGGCTCGCGTGGTTCCTGTGGTTGAAGCTATTGCCCAGCGTTTTGAAGTGTGGATCTCTGTTGATACGTCTAAGCCAGAAGTGATTCGTGAAGTAGCGAGAGTGGGTGCTCACATTATCAATGATATCCGATCGCTTACCGAGCCTGGTGCCATTGAGGCGGCAGCGGAAACCGGGTTACCAGTCTGTCTGATGCACATGCAGGGCCAGCCCAAAACAATGCAGGATGCACCTAAGTACAACGATATCTTTGCTGATGTTAATCGCTTCTTTATTGAACGTATTGAACGTTGTGAGCGTGCTGGAATCGCAAAAGAGAAATTGCTGCTCGACCCGGGGTTCGGTTTCGGTAAAAATCTCTCTCACAACTATGAGCTACTTGCTCGCTTGTCAGAGTTTCACCACTTCGGCTTGCCGCTACTGGTTGGCATGTCGAGAAAATCGATGATTGGGCAGTTGCTGAACGTGGGCCCCAGCGAGCGTCTTAGCGGCAGCCTGGCCTGCGCGGTGATTGCGGCGATGCAGGGAGCGCACATTATTCGTGTCCATGACGTCAAAGAAACAGTAGAAGCCATGCGTGTGGTCGAAGCCACACTGGCAGCGAAGGAAAACAAACGCTATGAGTAATCGTAAATATTTTGGTACCGATGGTATCCGTGGCCGCGTAGGCGATGCGCCGATCACCCCTGATTTTGTTCTGAAGCTTGGCTGGGCGGCTGGTAAGGTTCTGGCACGTCATGGTTCCCGTAAAATTATTATTGGTAAAGACACCCGTATTTCAGGTTATATGCTGGAGTCTGCACTGGAGGCGGGTCTGGCGGCTGCGGGGCTTTCTGCCTCCTTTACTGGCCCAATGCCAACACCTGCTGTTGCGTATCTGACGCGTACCTTCCGTGCTGAAGCAGGTATTGTTATTTCGGCATCGCATAACCCGTTCTATGACAACGGTATTAAGTTCTTCTCCATCGACGGCACCAAACTGCCGGATGAAGTGGAAGAAGCGATTGAAGCCGAGATGGAAAAAGAGATCACCTGTGTCGACTCTGTCGAACTGGGTAAAGCGAACCGTATTGTTGATGCAGCGGGTCGCTACATTGAATTCTGCAAAGGCACTTTCCCGAACGAGTTGAGCCTGAGTCACCTGAAAATCGTGGTGGACTGTGCAAACGGCGCAACGTATCACATTGCCCCTAACGTCTTCCGTGAGCTGGGTGCGAAAGTGATTACTATCGGCTGCGAACCTGATGGTCTGAACATCAACGAAGAGGTGGGGGCGACAGACGTTCGCGCTCTGCAGGCACGTGTTCTGGCAGAAAAAGCTGACCTGGGTATCGCGCTGGACGGTGACGGTGACCGTGTGATCATGGTTGACCACGAAGGTAACAAGGTTGATGGCGATCAGATCCTTTATATCATTGCGCGTGAAGGTCTGCGTCAGGGTCAGCTGCGCGGTGGTGCCGTCGGTACACTGATGAGCAACATGGGTCTGGAGCTGGCGCTGAAACAGCTGGGGATCCCGTTTGTCCGTGCTAAAGTGGGTGACCGCTATGTACTGGAAAAACTGCAGGAGAAGGGCTGGCGTATTGGTGCAGAAAACTCAGGCCATGTGATCCTGCTGGACAAAACCACTACCGGAGACGGTATCGTGGCGGGCCTCCAGGTGGTGGCTGCGATGGCGCGTAACCATATGAGCCTGCACGACCTCTGCAGTGGCATGAAAATGTTCCCACAGATCCTGGTCAACGTACGCTTCACCGCTGGTAATGGCGATCCACTGGAAAGCGAAAATGTGAAAGCAGTAATGGCTGACGTTGAAGCCGCGCTCGGTAACCGTGGTCGCGTACTGCTGCGTAAGTCCGGTACCGAACCACTTATTCGAGTAATGGTGGAAGGTGAAGACGAAGCACAGGTGACTGAATTTGCGCACCGTATTGCTGATGCGGTAAAAGCGGCATAGCTGTTCATGCTAAACGTTTAAAAAGGCGGCATTTCCCGCCTTTGTTTTAAGCGATGAATGGCTTTTTGCTGTTTTTTTCCGCAGTTGATACAATGCGTCGAAAATGCCCTTGCGAAGGTCATTCGCTTTGGTTAGTATTCACACCCGCTTCAGTGGGAAACAAAAATCCTGCTAATTGGTCGAAGCATTGGTATGCGGCAAATCCGCAAGGAACAGGTTGATTATGTACGAAGCTCTTTTAGTTGTTTTCCTTATTGTAGCCATCGCTCTTGTAGCGCTGATCATGCTGCAGCAAGGTAAAGGCGCTGATATGGGAGCCTCCTTCGGAGCTGGCGCTTCCGGTACGCTGTTCGGTTCAAGTGGTTCTGCGAACTTCATGACCCGCACAACGGCGATTCTGGCTACGCTGTTCTTCATCATCAGTCTGGTGCTGGGCAATATCAACAGCAACAAGACCAATAAAGGAAGCGAGTGGGAAAATCTGAGTGCTCCGTCTAAAACTGAGCAAACTCAGCCAGCTGCACCGGCTAAGCCAACCAGCGATATCCCGCACTAAGTATTCTGTACCGAGGTGGTGGAATTGGTAGACACGCTACCTTGAGGTGGTAGTGCCCTAACGGGCTTGTGGGTTCGAGTCCCATCCTCGGTACCAATATTCCAGAAGAAAGACGTCGAAAGACGTCTTTTTTTTCGTCTGTAGATTGTGTGCCTCCTAACTTCTGGTGTGTCTCCGAACTTCTGTAGGCCCGGTGGCGTTGCGCTTACCGGGCCTACCAAAACCCAAATAAAAAAGGCGTCTATCAGACGCCTTTTACATTTCACATCAGCGATTACTTCTTATCGCTGTGTTCCAGGTTTTCAACCTGTGGCAGGCCATTACCGGAACTGGCAGAGAGCAGGCCATTCTCAACGTAGTTGAACAGCTTCGCACGGGTATCAGTGATGTCCAGGTTACGCATGGTCAGCTGACCAATACGGTCGTCCGGAGAAAACACGGATTCGCCTTTTTCCATTGTCAGACGCTCTGCTTTATAGGTCAGGTTGTCAGACACGGTGTTCAGGATGGAGTAATCATTACCGCGACGCAGTTCCAGAGTCACTTCACCGGTGATGGCGCTCGCCACCCAGCGTTGCAGAGCATCACGCAGCATCAGCGCCTGCGGATCGAACCAGCGACCCTGATACAGCAATTTACCCAACTGACGACCATGAGAGTGATACTGCTCAATGGTGTCCTCGTTGTGAATACCGGTCAGCAGACGTTCGTAAGCGATGTGCAGCAGTGCCATCCCCGGGGCTTCGTAGATGCCACGGCTTTTTGCTTCGATGATACGGTTTTCAATCTGATCGCTCATACCCAGACCATGACGGCCGCCGATGCGGTTTGCTTCCAGCATCAGTTCTACATCGTCAGAGAAGGTCTTGCCGTTCAGGGCAACCGGATGGCCGCGCTCGAAGCGGACAGTCACTTCTTCCGCCTGGATTTTGACGTTCTCGTCCCAGAACTTCACGCCCATGATTGGGTTCACGATCTTCACGCTGGAGTTAAGGAATTCCAGATCTTTTGCTTCGTGTGTCGCGCCCAGCATGTTGGAGTCGGTAGAGTAGGCTTTCTCAACAGACATCTTGTAGTCAAAGCCGCAGGCAATCATAAACTCGGACATTTCATGGCGGCCGCCCAGCTCGTCGATGAAGTCGGTATCCAGCCACGGTTTGTAAATCTGCAGCTCGGCGTTGGTCAACAGACCATAACGATAAAAACGTTCGATATCGTTACCTTTATAAGTGCTACCGTCGCCCCAGATGTTAACACCATCTTCTTTCATGGCGGCAACCAGCATGGTGCCAGTCACGGCACGGCCCAGTGGCGTCGTGTTGAAATAGGTCAGGCCGCCGGTGGTGTTATGGAAAGCGCCGCACTGAATAGCCGCGATACCTTCGGCAACCAGCTGTTTACGGCAATCAATCAGACGTGCGTTCTCTGCACCATACTCTTTAGCGCGACGAGGGATTGCATCATAGTCGTCCTCATCCGGCTGACCCAGGTTCGCAGTATATGCATACGGAACCGCTCCCTTTTGGCGCATCCACAGCAGTGCAGCGCTGGTATCCAGGCCGCCAGAAAAAGCGATGCCAATACGTTGTCCTACCGGAAGATGCTTGAGAATCGTCGTCATAAAATAAAACCCTGCTTGATTGACTGATTAGAGACCGCGTTCGCTCTTGATGCATGTTTATGCAAAATAAGTGAGTATTCATTTAATCATCTTTTGTCGAAGACCGAAAGAGACTCGTGCGTTTTTTGTAAAAATTTCCCTCAGTTTGACCTGGTGGAAACTGGGTTGACAGGCGGTGTTCACTATCAATATACTGAACGCCGATTTTACGTCCCGTCTTCGGTACCAAATCCCAGCATTATTTGCATTTTCTACCCAAAACGCGTAGAATTTGCCACGTTTCAGGCGCGGGGTGGAGCAGCCTGGTAGCTCGTC
The DNA here is from genome assembly GCF_046622475.1 of Enterobacter sp. LM3. Lineage (NCBI taxonomy): Bacteria > Pseudomonadati > Pseudomonadota > Gammaproteobacteria > Enterobacterales > Enterobacteriaceae > Enterobacter > Enterobacter sp. LM3. Next base: position 44,491 of record NZ_JBJURN010000024.1, read on the forward strand.
GGGCTCATAACCCGAAGGTCGTCGGTTCAAATCCGGCCCCCGCAACCA
>NZ_JBJURN010000025.1:0-43588 GCF_046622475.1 Enterobacter sp. LM3
ACAACGGAGGGTTAACACCTGCCGAGATGGAAAGACAAAGAACCTCAGGTCGTGTCCAAATTAAGTAGACCACTTCACACAGAATCCCCCTCTCCCTTGAGGGAGAGGGAGAAAACCGGGCGGATCAGGCCGCGCTCTTTTTCTTTTTGAACGGTTTCTTCGCACCGCCACCCGGTGCAACCATCCCTCTGAACTGCTTCACCGGCGTACTGCGCGCCTGGTTAATCAGCTCATACAACGTTCCCACCAGCGGCTGCATAAAGTCCTGATAGCGGCACTGTTTTTCACTGATTTGCGTCAGCACCGATTCCCAGTGCGCCGTCATGTCCGGCCTTGCGGCCAGTTCTGGCAGCGAGTGAATTAATGCCCGGCCCGGCTCCGTCGAGTGGATATAGCGCCCTTTTTTCTCCAGAAAACCGCGCTTAAACAGTAATTCGATGATCCCCGCACGCGTCGCTTCGGTGCCCAGCCCGTCCGTTGCACGCAGGATCTTCTTCAGATCTTTATCCTGCACAAAACGGGCGATCCCGGTCATGGCCGAGAGCAGCGTCGCATCGGTGAAATGGCGCGGCGGCTGGGTCTGACGCTCCACCACTTCACCTTTTTCACACAGCAGTTCGTCATCTTTGGCAACCACCGGCAACGGTGTACCGTCGTTCTCTTCGTCACGCTCTTTGTTGCCAAGCAGTGTGCGCCAGCCCGCTTCCGCGAGGAAACGCGCTTTGGCGACAAACTTGCCCTTAGCGATTTCCAGCTCAATGACACACTTGCGGAACACTGCATCGGGGCAGAACTGCATCAGATACTGACGGGCAACGAGGTTGTAAACCTTTGATTCGTTCTCGGTCAGGTTGACGTTGCTGGTGCGCGCCGTCGGGATGATGGCATGGTGGGCATCCACCTTTTTATCGTCCCAGCAGCGGTTATGGGTGTCCGGGTTTACGGCAGGCTGCGGCAGCAGATCCGGCGCGTGTACGCCTATGGCGTTCATTACCGCGTGGCGTCCGGCAAAATGCTCTTCCGGCAGATAACGGCTATCCGAACGCGGATAGGTAATCAGCTTATGGGTTTCATAGAGCTTCTGGCAAATGTCCAGCACGTTCTGCGCACTCAGACCAAAGCGTTTGGCGGCCTCAATCTGCAACGCGGAAAGGGAAAACGGCAGCGGTGCGGGTTCTGATTCTCGTTTATCGTTATAGCTGGTGACAATAGCGGGCTGGCCGGTGATCCGGTTGACCACGTGCTCCGCCAGCGGGCGGTGCAGCAGTCGCCCCTCTTCATCCTGGTACGATTCACAGGCATCGCTCGGCTGCCAGACGGCGGTAAAGCGTTCGTCTTTTGGCGTGACGATATGCGCTTTAACTTCGAAGAAATCTTTGGCGACGAAATTCTCAATCTCTTCGTCACGACGCACCACCAGCCCCAGTACCGGGGTCTGTACGCGCCCAACGGAGAGTACACCCTGATACCCCGCATTGCGCCCCAGAATAGTGTAGGCACGGGTCATGTTGATGCCGTACAGCCAGTCAGCCCTGGCACGCGCCAGCGCGGAGACGCACAGCGGGATAAACTCGCTGTTGGCGCGCAGGCGGGAAATTGCGCGCTCGACAGCCTGCGGATTGAGGTCGTTAATCAGACAGCGCTGAACCTGCTGGCGCTTTTCAGGTGCCAGTTCCAGATAATCCAGCACTTCATCAACCAACAACTGCCCTTCTCTGTCCGGGTCACCCGCGTGGATGACTTCCGACGCCTCATGCAGGAAGCGCTTAATGACGTTGAGCTGTTTGGTGACGGAGGGCCGGGGCTGCAAGCGCCACTTTTCCGGCACGATGGGCAAATCGTTCAGGTTCCAGCGGGCATAGCGGCTGTCATAGACATCCGGCTGTGCCTGCTCAAGCAGGTGACCAATACACCAGGTGACCACCTGCCCGTTACCGCATTCGATAAAGCCGTCACCCTTGCGATGCGGTTTAGGCAGTACATCGGCGATAGCACGGGCCAGGCTTGGCTTTTCGGCAATAAACAACCGCATCGAATTAACGGATCTCAATCATCGGGCGGCCACCGCGTGCGGTTACCAGCTCACCGATGACCGTCAGGGTGATGCCGAATTCAGCGGCAGTCGCCTGAACCTCTGCTTCTGACTCTGGCGTTACTGCCAGCAGCAGACCGCCGGAGGTTTGCGGGTCACAAAGCAGGTTGCGCCACGCTTCCGGCATATCGCCCATCAGGTGACCATAGCTGGCAAAGTTACGCTGGGTACCACCCGGTACCGCGCCCTGGGTAATGTACTCTTCCACACCAGGCAGTTTTGGCACATCCTGATACCAGACCTGCGCCTGCACGCCAGCCCCCTGACATACCTCGCTCAGGTGGCCCAGCAGACCAAAGCCAGTCACGTCGGTCATCGCCTTCACGCCGTCAATATTGGCGAAAGCGGCTCCGGCCAGGTTCATCTGGCACATCACCTCTGTCGCCAGACCAACGTGTTCTGGCTTGAGCAGCGATTTCTTTTCTGCGGTGGTGAGGACACCAATGCCCAGCGGCTTGGTGAGGAACAGTTTGCAGCCTGCCTGGGCGGTGCTGTTACGCTTCACTCGCTCGGTTGGCACGATGCCCGTCACGGCCAGGCCGAAGATCGGTTCCGGCGCATCGATAGAGTGACCACCAGCCAGTGCAATCCCCGCCTGCTGGCAGGCAAAGCGGCCGCCTTCAATCACGTCGCGGGCAATTTCCGGTGGAATGGTGTTGATCGGCCAGCCCAGAATGGCAATCGCCATGATTGGCTTGCCACCCATCGCGAAAATATCGCTGATGGCGTTAGTCGCCGCAATGCGCCCGAAATCAAACGGGTTGTCGACAATCGGCATAAAGAAGTCAGTGGTACTGATAATGCTGGTGCCGTTACCTAAGTCATAAACCGCTGCATCGTCACGCGTTTCATTACCGACAAGCAGGTTCGGGTCGACAAACTTCGCCTGTTCACTGTGCAGGATGGTTTCCAGCACTTTCGGGGAAATTTTACAACCGCAACCGGCTCCGTGGCTGTATTGCGTTAAACGAATGGTTTGCTCGCTCATGGACATCTCCTGTCATTGCAATCGCGCTATGGTAGCGCTCATTCCATAAAGAGGTAAGTATGACTGTCTGAATTCTGCGGCAGATGCTCAGAATCCAGACAGTTTAGCGCGCGTTATCAGAAACGGCTGACGAAAGGGGTAGTATCCGGCACATTTATCGTGCTGGAGGCTTTAAGCTGAGGGGTGCCAAGATAGAGGAAACCGACGATTTTGTCGTGTTCACCGCAAGAGAAGCCATCGCGAACAAACGGGCTTTCGGTCAGCGCGCCTGTACGCCAGATACCGTTAAAGCCCTGTGCAACAGCGGCCATTTGCATCGCCATTACCGCACAGCCTGCGGACATCTCCTGTTCCCAGACCGGTACTTTGTGTTCAGCCTGACACTTTGCCACCACGGCAATGATCATCGGCGCACGAAATGGCGCGCTGCGGGCTTTCTCAATGCCCTTCTCATCCTGACCCGCAGCAACCGCACCTTCCGCCAGCAAGTGACTGAAGCGATCGCGGCCTTCGCCTTCAATAATAAAGAAATGCCACGGCTGAAGCGTGCCATGATCCGGTGCGCGCATACCGGCACGCACAATGTTTTCCAGCTGCTCGCCCGCAGGTGCAGGATCGACCAGACGTGAAGCGCTACGGCGGTTAACAAGCAGTGTAAGAGCGTCCATTAATTAACTCCTGTCTTGAAATTTGCTCACAAAATTAACACGACGGCAGATTTTGTTACAGCGCGGCAGGCGATTCCTGCTGACAAGTGACGGTTGGGTCATTACGATAACCCCACATTACCGTCCAGTGGCGACGGAAACAGTCATTTTCTGGTTAGGGAGAATACATGCGAACCCTTTGGCGAATCTTTGCCGGTTTCTTTAAATGGACGTGGCGGTTGCTCAACTTCGTTCGTGAACTGGTGATGAATTTGTTTTTCATCTTCCTGGTTCTGGTTTGCGCAGGTCTCTGGATGCACCTCAGCAGCACAAACCAGGCGCAGCATTCGACGCGCGGGGCCCTGTTACTCGATATTACCGGGGTCATCGTCGATAAGCCCTCCACCAGCAATCGTCTGGGGGTGATTGGCCGCCAGCTGTTTGGTGCAACCTCAGACCGCCTGCAGGAAAACTCCCTGTTCGATATCGTCGATACCATTCGTCAGGCAAAAGATGACCGTAACATTACGGGTATCGTGCTGGATCTGAAAAATTTTGCCGGGGGTGACCAGCCTTCAATGCAGTACATTGGTAAAGCGCTGCGCGAATTCCGCGACAGCGGTAAACCGGTGATTGCGGTAGGTGATAGCTACAGCCAGGGTCAATATTATCTGGCCAGCTTTGCCAATAAAATCTGGCTTTCCCCACAGGGTGAAGTCGATCTGCATGGTTTTGCGACGAACGGGCTTTACTATAAATCCCTGCTCGACAAGCTGAAAGTCACCACCCACGTTTTCCGCGTCGGTACCTATAAATCCGCCGTTGAACCGTTTATCCGTGATGATATGTCCCCTGCCGCCCGTGAAGCAGACAGCCGCTGGATTGGTGAGCTGTGGCAGAACTATCTGGGCACGGTCGCTGCTAACCGTCAAATCACCGCTGAACAGGTCTTCCCTGGTGCACAGGGCATGCTGGATGGCCTGCGCAAAGTTGACGGTGATACGGCGAAATATGCCCTCGATAACAAACTGGTCGATGCGCTGGGTTCGAGTGCAGATATCGAGAAATCCCTGACGAAACAGTTTGGCTGGAGCAAAGAGGATAAAAATTACAGCGCCATCAGCATGTACGATTACGCGACGAAAAAACCGGATAACAGTGGTGACAGCGTCGCGGTGGTTATTGCTAATGGAGCCATCATGGACGGTCAGGAGACACCAGGGAACGTTGGCGGTGATACCACCGCATCGCAAATCCGTGATGCCCGCCTTGATCCGAAAGTGAAAGCGATTGTCCTGCGCGTGAACAGCCCTGGTGGCAGCGTCAGCGCCTCCGAGGTGATCCGTGCAGAGCTGGCCGCCGCGCGCGCCGCAGGTAAGCCGGTGGTCGTGTCGATGGGCGGAATGGCTGCATCCGGGGGGTACTGGATCTCTACCCCTGCAAACTACATTGTGGCGAACCCAAGTACCCTGACCGGCTCGATTGGTATCTTCGGGGTGATCAACACCGTGGAAAACAGCCTTGATTACCTGGGCGTGCATACCGATGGCGTTTCCACCTCACCGCTGGCCGATGTCTCTGTGACGAAATCTCTGCCACCGGAAGTGTCGGAAATGATGCAGCTCAGTATCGAGAACGGCTATAAGCGCTTCATCACGCTGGTTGCGGACTCCCGTAAAAAAACGCCGCAGCAGATCGATGAAATTGCTCAGGGTCACGTCTGGACCGGGCAGGATGCGAAGAACAACGGTCTGGTGGACAGCCTGGGTGACTTTGATGACGCGGTGAAGAAAGCCGCCGAACTGGCGAAACTCAAGCAGTGGCATGTGGACTATTACCAGGATGAACCGTCGTTCTTTGACCTGGTGATAGACAGCATGTCCGGCTCTGCTCGCGCCATGTTGCCGGAGGCACTGCAGGCCTATCTGCCTGCGCCTGTCGCCACGGCGGCAAAAGCGATAAAAGCGGAAAGTGACAAGCTCGCCGCGTTTAACGACCCGCAAAACCGTTACGCGTTTTGTCTGACCTGCGGCTCCGTCCGTTAAAATCCGTCCCCTCTTTCCGTGAAGAGGGGATTTTTTTCTTTGAAGCACAAGAACTCACTATCATGCAGAAGAAATCGATTTATGTCGCGTATACCGGCGGTACCATCGGTATGCAGCGTTCTGAGAATGGTTATATTCCTGTCTCCGGCCACCTGCAGCGTCAGCTTGCGCTGATGCCTGAATTCCATCGTCAGGAAATGCCTGACTTTACGATCCACGAATATGAGCCGCTGATGGACTCCTCCGACATGACGCCAGAAGACTGGCAGCATATCGCGGATGATATTAAAGCCCATTATGACCAGTACGACGGTTTCGTGATCCTGCACGGCACCGACACGATGGCGTTTACCGCCTCAGCGCTCTCGTTCATGCTGGAAAATCTGAGTAAACCCGTCATCGTGACTGGCTCACAAATTCCGCTGGCAGAGCTGCGCTCTGACGGGCAGATCAATCTGCTTAACTCCCTGTATGTGGCCGCGAATTACCCGATTAACGAAGTGTCGCTGTTCTTCAACAATCGTCTGTATCGCGGTAACCGTACCACCAAAGCCCACGCCGATGGTTTTGACGCCTTTGCCTCGCCAAACCTCCAGCCCCTGCTGGAAGCGGGGATCCATATTCGTCGTCTGGGCACACCTCCTGCACCAAACAGTGCAGGCGAGCTGATTGTTCACCCGATCACCCCGCAGCCAATTGGTGTCGTGACGATTTACCCGGGGATCTCTGCCGATGTCGTACGTAACTTCCTGCGCCAGCCGGTAAAAGCGCTGATCCTGCGCTCCTACGGTGTGGGCAATGCCCCGCAGAACGGTGAATTCCTGAAAGAGCTGCAGGAAGCAAGCGAACGTGGGATCGTGGTGGTTAACCTGACCCAGTGTATGTCGGGCAAGGTTAATATGGGCGGTTATGCCACCGGTAACGCGCTGGCACATGCGGGTGTTATCAGCGGCTTCGATATGACCGTCGAGGCAACGCTGACTAAACTTCATTATTTACTGAGTCAAAACCTGGACATCCAGTCCATTCGCAGCGCAATGATGCAAAACCTGCGCGGTGAACTGACCCCGGACGAATAAGGAGACCTCATGAAGCAACGCGCTCTGTTACTGGTCGATTTGCAAAATGATTTCTGTGCAGGCGGCGCGCTGGCCGTGGCGGAAGGCGATAGCACCATTGATGTGGCTAATTCGCTAATCGCCTGGTGTAAAACGCGTGGTGACGCCGTTGTGGCAAGCCAGGACTGGCACCCCGCCAGCCACGGTAGCTTTGCCAGCCAGCACGGCGTTAAACCCTACAGCCAGGGGGAGCTCGATGGTCTGGCGCAAACCTTCTGGCCCGATCACTGCATACAGCAGACCGAAGGCGCAGAGCTGCATCCGCTGCTGAATCAGAAGGCCATTGACGCGGTGTTTCACAAGGGGGAAAACCCGGCTATCGACAGCTACAGCGCGTTTTTTGATAACGGACATCGTCAAAAAACGGCGCTGGACGCGTGGTTACGCCATCACGAAATCACCGAACTGATTGTGCTGGGGCTGGCAACGGACTATTGCGTGAAATTCACCGTGCTGGATGCACTTCAGCTTGGTTACAACGTAAATGTCATCACCGACGGCTGCCGTGGTGTGAATATTCACCCCCAGGACAGTGCTCAGGCGTTTATGGATATGGCCGCAGAGGGTGCAACACTGTATACGCTGGAAGACTGGCTGGAGACACAACCGTAAGCCTTTTCGCCGGGGGCAGCAACGCCTGCCCCGGTAAAACCCTCCCCCCTCGATCTCCCATAAAGTGAACTCCCTCGCATCACCAGCGAAGCGGCAATGCTATTCTTTTCTGGCTGTTTTTTCGCCACGCCTTTTCCGTGGCGTGGTTAATTTTATTAAGTCAAAGAGGAAGTTATATGAAACGTTTGCCATTGCTGGCAGCATTACCCTTGCTTTGCGCGTCAGTTGCCTCCGCCAGCCCCATGATGTCTGTGGGCTACTTTAACGGAGGTGGCGATGTCACTGCGGGGCCTGGTGGTGACATCAATAAACTCGACGTTCGCCAGATTACCCACCTGAACTACTCATTTGGTCTGGTCTATAACAATGAGAAAGACGAAACCAACGCCGCGCTGAAAGATCCGGCAAAACTGCATCAAATCTGGCTATCGCCAAAAGTCACGTCCGACCTCGCGTTAATCCCTGCCCTGCGTAAACAAAATCCGAACCTCAAAGTGCTGCTTTCCGTTGGTGGCTGGGGGGCACGTGGTTTCTCCGGTGCAGCGGCCAGCAAAGAGACGCGCGCGGTGTTTATCCGCTCTGCGCAGGAGATCGTCGATAAATACGGCCTGGACGGAATCGATCTCGACTGGGAGTATCCGGTGAATGGCGCATGGGGGCTTGTCGCAAGCCAGCCTGCCGATCGGGATAATTTCACCGCACTGCTGAAGGAGATGCGCGATGCATTCGGGCATAAAAAGCTGGTCACCATTGCGGTGGGGGCAAATGCGGAAAGTCCGAAAAGCTGGGTGGATGTAAAGGCGATCGCCCCGCTGCTCGACTATATCAACCTGATGACCTACGACATGGCCTACGGTACCCAGTACTTCAACGCCAACCTGTATGACTCCAGCGCCTGGCCAACGGTCGCCGCCGCCGATAAATACAGCGTCGACTTTGTGGTTAACAACTACCTGGCCGCCGGGCTGAAGCCACAGCAGATGAACCTTGGGATCGGTTTCTATGGCCGCGTCCCGAAACGCTCCGTGGAGCCAGGGGTTGACTGGTCGAAACCGGATGCGCAAAAAAATCCAGTGACGCAGCCCTACTTCGGCCCTCAGGAGACAGGTTTGTTCAAATCACTCGGCTATGACCTGACCAAAGATACCTACGTGAAGTACAACGATATCGTGAAGAAGCTACTGAACGATCCGCAGAAGCGCTTTACCGAACACTGGGACGATCAGGCGAAAGTGCCGTGGTTGTCGGTGAATTCCGCAGGCGGTAAGGCGTTGTTTGCCCTTTCCTACGAAAACCCACGTTCCGTTGCCATCAAAGCGGACTATATCAAGGAGAAAGGTCTCGCCGGGGCGATGTTCTGGGAGTACGGCGCGGATGACGAAAACCAGCTAGCGAAACAGCTGGCAGAGTCGCTGGGGATTAAACACTAGAGCATATTGTGCCGGGTAGCGACTGCGCTTACCCGGCCTACTCACGCGACCGCTATTTGAAGGTCGCAATTGGCTTTGGCGTAATACCAAAATCTTCTTTTAGCTCGCGCTTACTCTTCATCACCATCTGACCTTGAGTGTCGATAGTCATGTGCTGGGCATCCGTGTTGTGACGGGCCTGCCACAGCATCACCAGTTGCAGGCTGTTCTCTTTTTGCTCCGGGGTGAGTGCCACGCCATCCGGCCATTTTCCCAGTTCAACCGCCGTCACCAGACGCTGATAAATCTCCGGTGTCATACCGCTAACCATGTCATCAATATTCATGATTTCTCCCTTTCAAAGGAATAATTTGCTGAATCGTTTTTTCAGCCTTTGGTCTGATCGCCATTTTCATCATCAGTGAAGCTCATTGATGCTGAATTCACGCAGAAACGCTCCCCTGTTGGCTGTGGGCCATCCGGGAATACATGCCCGAGATGCGCGTCACAGTTACCACAGCGGATTTCAGTGCGCTGCATACCGTGCGACATGTCACTCAGATAGCGGATCGCGTCATCGCTCACCGGCTCATAAAAGCTCGGCCAGCCACAGCCAGAATCATACTTTGTCTGCGAATTGAACAGCGGTGCATCACACACCAGACAGTGATAGACGCCGTCTCGCTTATTGTGCAGCAAACGCCCGGTAAATGGCGGTTCAGTACCGTGATTCTGCGTCACATAAAACTGCATTTCTGTGAGGTTTTTTTTCAGATCGTCGGGGTTACGTTGGTTCGACATATACTTACATCTCGCAGTAGAAACAGACAACTTTCGCCCAGATTCTAACAAAACATTAACACCACCGCGTGCACTTTTGTTCTAAACTTATGTGTCGCGAAAAGGCGGTCAGGCAATTGTGATCTGCTTCACATTTTTATCCTGAGAGGCCTTTAAAATTCCGGGCGCAGCCCCCATGTGGTTGCTAGCTCAAAGGGAAAGTGAGGCGAGTCAGTCGCACAAACGTTAGTCACAGGATTGATTTGTCGCAATGATTGACACGATTCCGCTTGACGCTGCGTAAGGTTTTTGTAATTTTACAGGCAACCTTTTATTCACTAACAAATAGCTGGTGGAATATATGACTATCAAAGTAGGTATCAACGGTTTTGGCCGTATTGGCCGTATTGTTTTCCGTGCTGCTCAGAAACGTTCTGACATCGAAATCGTTGGTATCAACGATCTCCTGGACGCTGAATACATGGCGTACATGCTGAAGTACGACTCAACTCACGGTCGTTTCGACGGCACCGTTGAAGTGAAAGACGGCCACCTGGTTGTTAACGGCAAAACCATCCGCGTTACTGCTGAAAAAGACCCAGCTAACCTGAAATGGAACGAAATCGGTGTTGACGTTGTTGCTGAAGCAACCGGTATCTTCCTGACCGACGAAACTGCACGTAAACACATCACTGCGGGTGCGAAGAAAGTTGTTCTGACTGGTCCTTCCAAAGACAACACCCCAATGTTCGTTCGTGGTGCAAACTTCGAAACTTATGCTGGCCAGGACATCGTTTCTAACGCATCCTGCACCACCAACTGCCTGGCACCGCTGGCTAAAGTTATCAACGACAACTTCGGCATCATCGAAGGTCTGATGACTACCGTTCACGCGACCACCGCTACTCAGAAAACCGTTGACGGCCCGTCTCACAAAGACTGGCGTGGCGGCCGTGGCGCAGCTCAGAACATCATCCCATCCTCTACCGGTGCTGCTAAAGCAGTAGGTAAAGTACTGCCAGAACTGAATGGCAAACTGACTGGTATGGCGTTCCGCGTTCCAACTCCTAACGTATCCGTTGTTGACCTGACCGTTCGTCTGGAAAAAGCTGCTTCTTATGAAGAAATTAAGAAAGCAATCAAAGCTGCTTCCGAAGGCGCAATGAAAGGCGTTCTGGGCTACACCGAAGACGACGTTGTTTCTACCGATTTCAACGGCGAAATCTGCACTTCCGTGTTCGATGCTAAAGCTGGTATCGCACTGAACGACAACTTCGTTAAACTGGTTTCCTGGTACGACAACGAAACTGGCTACTCTAACAAAGTACTGGACCTGATCGCTCACATCTCCAAATAAGTTGAGATGAGATTCTGATCCAAAAAGGCGACTTCGGTCGCCTTTTTTATTTTCTAAGACAGAGGATTGCTTAATGATTAATAAAATTTTTGCACTTCCGGTAGTCGAACAACTTACCCCTGTGCTCTCCCTCCGTCAGATTGACGGTGCCGACATTGTCGTCGTTGACCATCCACGCGTAAAAGCCTCCGTGGCCCTGAATGGCGCTCACCTGCTCTCCTGGAAACCAGAAGGTGAAAAGGAAGGTCTGTGGTTGAGTAATGCCACCTCCTTCAAAAAAGGTGCAGCAATCCGCGGTGGTGTACCGATCTGCTGGCCGTGGTTCGGCCCGGCAGCACAACAGGGTCTGCCTGCTCACGGGTTTGCCCGTAACCAGCAGTGGACGCTGAAAGCACATAATGAAGACGATCACAACGTGGTGCTGACCTTCGAGCTTCAGGCCAATGATGACACCCGTAAACTCTGGCCGCACGATTTCACCCTGTATGCCCGCTTCAAGCTGGGCAAGACCTGTGAAATTGAACTGGAAGCGCACGGTGAGTTTGAAACCACGTCTGCCCTGCACACTTATTTCAACGTGGGTGATATCAACGCGGTAAAAGTGAGCGGTCTTGGTGATACCTTTATCGACAAAGTGGATAACGCAAAAGAAGGGAAACTGAGCGACGGCGTACAGACCTTCCCTGACCGCACCGACCGCGTTTATCTGCACCCGGAAGCGTGCAGCGTGATCCACGACAGTGCCCTGAACCGTGGTATCGAAGTGGTTCACCATCACCACAGCAACGTGGTGGGCTGGAACCCTGGCCCTGCGCTCTCCATCAGCATGGCTGACGTCCCAGACGACGGTTACAAGACGTTTGTCTGTGTGGAAACCGCGTGTGTCAGTACACCGCAGAAAGCGAGCGCTGAGAAGCCGTCTCGCTTAGGACAGACGATTAGCATTGTTAAACGCTGATCGCATTTCCCTCTCCCGTTTTGGGTGAGAGGAAAAAAACTGCGCAACCAGGCACCAACATAAAGCAAACGGGGCGTAAACGCCCCGTTATGATGCACGGATTGCACTACAAGAGTGCGCAATCAGAATTTGTAGGTCACACCCACTGAGAAGATCCCCGACCAGGACTTATCGACCATCGGGCTATCTTTTACTTCATCACTCACGCGAACATAACGACCTGTGCCGTATACGCTCCAGTCGGTGAGGAAGTTGTAGCTTGCGGTCAACTCCAGGTACGGATCCCAGCTATCATCGGCGCTATAGCTTTTCAGACCACTGCGGCGGGATTCGTTTTTAGACACGCCATAATAGTAGTCGTTGTAGTTCTCACTGCTGTACTGCACACCGATACCTGGCGTCAGGGTCACCGCACCATTGGTATAGCGATAGAGCCAGGCCAGATCCCAGATAAAACCGTTGCTGTTATCCAGAGTATCGCCCGCCAGCGCGGTACGCAGGAAGCCATACTGGGTGTTATGAACGTAAGAGAGCCCTGCCATCATCGAGCTTTTACGCTTGTCGAGCTGGCGAAGCGCGTGGTTATCACTGTCACCTGGCTTGAAGTGCATCGGATCGTAATAGGCCATGATGGAGAGCTTATCGGCCGTATCGTTCCACAGATAGTAGCCGCCACCCAGACCGCGGAACCAGAAGTTATCGCCTTCATAGGTGACAACCGGAACGGCATAGACATCACGGTCATACTGTTTGTACGGGCTGTTAATGACGCCAACACCCGCACCAGCAGTCCACTGACTCTCCGCCTGTGCGGTGCTCATTGCGGTCGCGGCAAGTACGCCCAATGCCAGAAGTTTGAGTTTGGTCACAATCCATTCTTTCCTGTAGTCAAATAATCAGCGGGTGAAGTGTAACCGCCATTTCCGTACATCCCAAAACTTTTTGCCCACTAATGGCTTTACTTAACCTGTTATTTTTAACTTTTCAGATGACAGGCTGCTTTCATTTATGTGACTACTGAATAAAAAACGTACTTTCACGCTATAACGGCAGTGGAAATTTTTGGATGAGTTATTGATATGTCATTGAAATTAGAATTTATCTGCATGCAAGTTTTGCAAATGCCATCTACGCTTTAATTTAAGAAGAGTTTTTCTGGACACCCTGCGGTTCTTAGCGCCAGACCTGGCACACAGGTTGCTGCTCTGGCAGTGAGGTGTGAGAAATTCTCTTCCGGGAGCCTCCACTACTCATACGAACGGCTCTTATCCTGTGCTAAAAAACGAAAGGACGGCATGCCATGAATATATTCGATCACTATCGCCAGCGCTATGAAGCTGCCAAGGACGAAGAGTTCACACTGCAGGAGTTTCTTACCATTTGTCGGCAAGATCGCAGTGCCTATGCCAATGCGGCAGAACGGCTATTGATGGCTATTGGTGAGCCAAACATGGTTGATACTGCCCTGGAGCCACGGCTCTCCCGTCTCTTTTCGAATCGGGTCGTCGCCCGATACCCGGCGTTTGAAGAGTTCTATGGTATGGAAGATGCCATTGAACAGATTGTCTCCTATCTGAAGCACGCAGCTCAGGGTCTGGAAGAGAAGAAACAGATCCTCTATTTACTGGGGCCTGTGGGTGGGGGTAAATCATCGCTGGCTGAACGACTGAAATCACTGATGCAGCGTGTGCCCATCTATGTGCTGAGTGCAAACGGTGAGCGCAGCCCGGTGAATGACCACCCGCTGTGCCTGTTTAATCCGCAGGAAGATGCGCAGATTCTGGATAAAGAGTTTGGTATCCCACACCGCTATCTCGGCACCATCATGTCGCCGTGGGCCGCGAAACGTCTGTATGAATTTGGTGGGGATATCACCAAATTCCGCGTCGTCAAAGTGTGGCCGTCCATCCTGGAACAGATCGCCATCGCCAAAACAGAGCCGGGTGATGAGAACAACCAGGATATTTCGGCCCTGGTCGGTAAAGTCGATATCCGTAAGCTGGAACACTTCGCGCAAAACGACCCGGATGCCTACGGCTATTCCGGTGCGCTGTGCCGGGCGAACCAGGGAATTATGGAATTCGTTGAGATGTTTAAAGCACCGATTAAAGTGCTGCATCCGCTGCTGACCGCGACCCAGGAAGGGAACTACAACGGGACAGAAGGTATTTCCGCCCTGCCGTTTAACGGGATTATCCTCGCCCACTCGAACGAATCGGAATGGGTTCAGTTCCGTAACAACAAAAATAACGAGGCCTTCCTTGACCGTGTATACATTGTCAAAGTGCCTTATTGCCTGCGGATCTCCGAAGAGATCAAAATTTACGAGAAGCTGCTTAACCATAGTGAGCTGGTGCATGCGCCTTGCGCCCCGGGCACGCTGGAAACACTGTCGCGCTTCTCCATTCTGTCGCGCCTGAAAGAGCCGGAAAACTCCAGCATCTACTCAAAAATGCGCGTGTATGACGGTGAAAGCCTGAAAGATACCGACCCGAAAGCGAAGTCTTACCAGGAGTACCGCGACTACGCCGGTGTTGACGAGGGGATGAACGGTCTGTCCACGCGTTTCGCGTTTAAGATCCTCTCCCGGGTCTTTAACTTCGACCATGCGGAAGTGGCGGCTAACCCGGTTCACCTGTTCTATGTACTGGAACAGCAGATCGAACGTGAACAGTTCCCACAAGAACTGGCTGAACGTTACCTTGAGTTCCTGAAAGGCTATCTGATCCCGAAATATGCCGAGTTTATTGGCAAAGAGATCCAGACCGCCTACCTGGAATCCTATTCGGAATACGGACAGAACATTTTCGACCGTTACGTCACGTATGCTGACTTCTGGATCCAGGATCAGGAGTACCGCGACCCGGATACCGGCCAGCTGTTTGACCGCGAATCCCTGAACGCTGAACTGGAGAAAATTGAGAAGCCTGCCGGGATCAGCAACCCGAAAGACTTCCGTAATGAGATTGTGAACTTCGTGCTGCGCGCCAGAGCACACAACAGTGGACGGAACCCGAACTGGACGAGCTACGAAAAACTGCGCACGGTTATTGAGAAGAAAATGTTCTCCAATACCGAAGAGCTGTTGCCGGTCATTTCGTTTAACGCCAAAACCTCAACCGACGAGCAGAAAAAGCACGACGATTTTGTCGACCGTATGATGGAGAAAGGCTATACCCGCAAACAGGTTCGCCTGCTCTGCGAATGGTATCTGCGTGTACGTAAATCGTCTTAACACAAGTGCCCGGTAGCGCTAGCGCTACCGGGCCGACAAAAATGTCCGGCACTTACGGACACTGCTCGTTGGCAAATGCAGTACGGGGGGTATATGACCTGGTTTATTGACCGGCGTCTTAACGGCAAAAACAAGAGCACGGTGAATCGCCAGCGCTTCTTGCGTCGTTATAAAGCGCAAATTAAACAGTCGATCTCCGAAGCCATCAACAAACGCTCGGTGACCGACGTCGACAGCGGCGAATCTGTCTCCATCCCCACAGATGACATCAGCGAACCGATGTTTCATCAGGGGCGTGGCGGCCTGCGCCATCGCGTACACCCAGGTAATGACCACTTCGTTCAGAACGACAGAATCGAGCGTCCACAAGGCGGTGGCGGTGGTTCAGGAAGCGGTCAGGGACAGGCCAGCCAGGACGGTGAAGGTCAGGATGAGTTTGTCTTCCAGATCTCAAAAGATGAATATCTCGACCTGCTCTTTGAAGATCTGGCGCTGCCAAATCTGAAAAAGAACCAGCACCGTCAGCTTAACGAGTACAAAACCCATCGTGCGGGTTATACCGCGAACGGTGTACCTGCCAATATCAGCGTTGTGCGTTCGCTACAAAACTCACTGGCTCGACGCACAGCAATGACGGCAGGTAAACGGCGTGAACTGCGCGAGCTGGAAAGCAGTCTGAAAGTCGTGGAAAACACCGAGCCGGCACAACTGCTGGAAGAGGAGCGCCTGCGTAAAGAGATTGCCGAGCTACGGGCGAAGATCGATCGGGTACCTTTTATCGACACCTTCGACCTGCGCTATAAGAACTACGAAAAACGTCCTGAGCCATCCAGCCAGGCGGTGATGTTCTGCCTGATGGACGTTTCGGGTTCGATGGATCAGGCCACCAAGGACATGGCGAAGCGTTTTTATATTCTGCTCTACCTGTTCCTGAGCAGAACCTATAAGAACGTGGAAGTGGTCTACATTCGCCACCATACTCAGGCAAAAGAGGTCGATGAGCATGAGTTCTTCTACTCGCAAGAGACCGGTGGCACCATCGTGTCGAGCGCCCTGAAGCTGATGGATGAAGTGGTCAAAGATCGCTACGACCCGGCGCAATGGAATATCTACGCTGCGCAGGCATCCGATGGCGATAACTGGGCGGACGACTCGCCGTTGTGTCACGAAATTCTGGCGAAGAAAATTCTGCCAGTAGTACGTTACTACAGCTACATCGAGATTACGCGGCGTGCGCATCAGACGCTGTGGCGCGAATATGAACATCTGCAATCCATGTTCGATAACTTTGCGATGCAGCACATTCGCGACCAGGATGATATCTATCCGGTGTTCCGTGAACTGTTCCATAAACAGGGTTCGACAACAACAAGTTAATCAATATAAATCAGCCAGTTAAGATACTTTTACTGGCTGATTTATCATTCATTTATTTCTTCATTTTTGCCCTGTTTTTCATTAAATCCGTTTTAATTTTTGGGAATGTTTTTTGTAGGTTGCAATTGCAACACCTTTCAGGACTTGCACTTTTTTCAAGCTAATTTCATACCCGTCGTATTTTTAAGAAAGAAATATGTTTGCCGCCATCGAACCGCTGAGCCCATTTACGCGATAAATTTCAACACGAACACCGGGTCTTAACGATTGGTCTTCGCTGTTATTTAATCCGGAGATATGTAGAAAAACATCTTTTTGGCCAATTGCCATTTTTTGTTATCGGGTTCCCGGCATCGGCTCACATTAACACTGACCCTCAGGGGGTGTTGTAACGCAAAAAAGGTTATTCATTTTCAATAAAAAATTCGGCGGACAACCCTATCCTTCTGTTCTGATTGAGTATGGGACCTCTATGCGCATAGCCACTTTATTACTTTTCATGGTATTGACAACTTACAATGTCACTTACTATACGGTATTGATACACAAGGATATTTACAGCCTGGCATGGGCACCAAACGTGTTTTTGATCAGCTGGCTACTGCTCTTAGCAGAATCTAAACACTCTCTTAAGTCCAGGCTAGTAAGCGCATTTTCAGTCTGCATCATCGCCCTCCCAGGAGGAAACCTCTTCTTTTCATGGATATTTACTCGCACCTTATCAGGAATTGATGGTTACCTTGTTAATGACATTTTATTTGTCACTATAAGTTTTGGCACGCTCCTTATTCTTAAGAATCTCAATCAAGACTCATTAACTAGCGTAAAGACCCATACGCAATATCTGTTGACCTATATTAAGTTAATTTCAGCCGGTATCTCGGTTACATTTTTGAGTGCAATTCCCGCCGGAGCCATTGGCCAGCTATCAGGAAAAGAGTTACAACAGCTATTCCTGGGAGGACTATTGGCATTTTTCTTGTATGGTGTTCCTGTCTTTTTTTCGTGGATGAACCGCTTTAATTTTCATTTGCGTTTGTATCAGGGACAAGCCATTCTTTCAACACTAATGGTTTTAAGTGTATTTATTTTACCCGATATCAGTACCAATACCTTCAACTGGTTCCTGTGGGGAGGTATGTTTTTGACCCTTCTCTGGCGTTCAGCATGGTGTCAGGTTATTGTTTTTGGTCTGTGGGGCCCGTTAATCACACAGGAATTCGCACTTAAAGATAAATCACTAACGGATTACGGTTCGATGCTGTTAGTTATTATATCGACCCAGATTCTATGGCTATTGTTCTTGCATGGTGATTTATTATACGAGAGTCTAAAAAGGAAAATAGAGAAACAAGATAAGGCGCTGAATACTGACCCCCTTACTGATTGTTTAAACCGCCGTGGTTTTTTTAACATGTGCAACGCCTTGTTGCAGAAGGGGCAAGAGTTAAGTATAGGAATACTGGACATTAATCGATTTAAAGCGATTAATGATAGTCTGGGACATGAAGCGGGTGACGTAGTCCTCCAGATTGTAGCGAACAGACTGGCCGGGTGTATGGGAGGAAAGGAACGAATATCACGCATAGGAGGAGATGAATTTGCATTTGTAGTATCCGGCAGCGAAGCGTTAATGCGTCAAAAATGTCAACTTTTTTTCTCCCAGCTTAGTGAACGTCCAATCATTATTTCAGGTCAGATCCTTTATATTGGAGTCTCTTTGGGATATAGCTGCTCACCTCGTGATGGTATATTACCTGAACATTTACTTCATCGCGCGGATATTGCTATGTACATAGCGAAGCGTCAGAGGTTGCAGGAAAGCGTAACTTATGAACCGTCAATGAATATTACAACAACGGAGGTTTCTGGCACAGCATTTTCCCCCATATCCCGGCAAGTGTAATACCTGAGTGCTACGCTTTTTTCCAGCCCGTTTATAATGTACAAGAAAAACGGATGCACTCAAACACTTATACGACATTCTCAGATAAGCACAAGCGAACTTGTAACCTGGGCTGAACAAAGTGGAAGACTTGATCAGATGTTTGAGCATATGTTGACACTGTCACTCCCGGTTATCAGGAAGTTAGCCCTTCCCGTATCCCTGAATGTTTCACCAACACCTGGGATGGCTTATGTTCAATGGTTGAAAAAGAAAATAAAGATATTTTCAACCATATTAAAAGGAAGGCTGCAGTGGAAACAGTCATGCTATTGCACACTGTCATTTTCAATGTGAAATCGATGTAATATACGGTGAGCAATTGGGGCCAAAACAACACCCAATGTAGTCATAAAAACCAGACTGGTAAACATACCATATATAGCAAAAAATATTTTTCCTGATATACCCTGCGGTACAATGTAAGGACCAATTCCATTGGCTATAAATGCACTATTCAATGCTGCATCATGCCATTTTATGCTATTATCAAAAATCATATGTCCAACAGTTCCTATTATCAACGTAATGATAATCAAGAGACTTGCAATGCCAAAATGTGACAGCATGCGTTTTAAAAATGCACAAAATGGGATTAATGGCATATCTTTCGACTCATACATTTTATAAATCTCCTTAGACTACATAGAAAAAATACAACCACCAAAAAAAAACAACAAGCCACTTAACAATCAGTAACTTAAGAAACTACAGTGCGGACATTATCGAACAATAATGGTCATTTTATCGCCCCAAATCATGCCCCCAGTACGATTTTGCCCCCAAATTTTCTTTCACTGTAGCCCTTACATCTTCCAAATTCAATTTGATTACTTATCCATTGACCATATCTCCGATCCTATCGACTGTATACACACAGTAAAAAGGGATTGTTTTATGGCAAATAAAAAAGAATCGAATGCAGGCGCGATACCGGAGTTAACTCACTTTGCGATCAGTTACTGCGCGCGAGTGAAATAGAGATGTGCTACTGTAAACATCTGATGTCATTTGCTACAGGTCATTCACGCATGTCTGAAGAAATAAAAGGCACTACCACCCACCGGCAATTAATTTCGCTGTTATCTGACCAGGGGGCAAAATACCGCGTTGTGGAGCACGAGGCCGTAGGGAAATGCGAGGCGGTGAGTGAAATTCGCGGTACCGATCTGGGGCAAGGTGCAAAAGCACTGGTGTGCAAAGTGAAGGGAAATGGCGTAAAAAAACACGTTCTGGCGATCCTCGCCGCCGATCAACAGGCCGATTTAAACCAGCTTGCCAGCCATTTCGGTGGGCTCAAAGCCTCTCTCGCAAGCCCGGCTGAAGTTGATACCCTGACCGCCTGCGTCTTTGGTGCTATTCCACCGTTTAGCTTCCACCCCGATCTCACGCTGGTTGCCGACCCGCTGCTGTTTGAGCGCTTTGACGAAATTGCGTTTAACGCCGGTCTTCTGGAAAAATCCGTCATTATGGACACCCAGGATTATCTGCGTATTGCTCGTCCTGAACTGGTGATGTTCCGTAAAGGGTAGCGCTGATGGCTGGCGCGACTGTCAGCCGTTTTTTTCCAGAAAAAGAATCGATGCCACGAGAATAGCGGCAATAGCGAAAAACGATGAGGAGATAATCAGCGTTTCAACAAACATTTGATCGTTCATGATGTAACCCCTTTTGCCCCGTTTAGCCTTTTTTACCCCCGCATAATGACAGTGAAATGACAGCTTCAGGTCAGCCAGATGAATATTGCTGGCGTTGACGGGCCACTAAAAATGTCGCCGACTCATGCATGAACAGATGAGTCGGGTGCTCAGGTAACCCCCCAAAAAATAGCGTTTTTTTTATAAAAATCTGTTTGCTTGCGCGTAAAGTAGGTAGGCTTACTTTTTTTGGCAAGGACTCCTCATGCTTGACCCGACTCTGCTCATCCTTCTGGCACTGGCCGCACTCGGCTTTATCAGCCATAACACCACCGTCGCCATCTCTATTCTGGTGCTCATCATTGTGCGCGTGACCCCGTTAAACAACCTCTTCCCGTGGATAGAAAAACAAGGCCTCACCATCGGGATTATTATTTTGACCATTGGGGTAATGGCCCCTATTGCCAGCGGAACCCTCCCGGCCTCGACGCTGCTGCACTCGTTCGTGAACTGGAAATCACTGATCGCTATCGCAGTGGGTATTTTTGTATCGTGGCTGGGCGGACGCGGCGTCACGCTGATGAGCAGCCAGCCCTCGCTGGTGGCTGGCCTGCTGATGGGAACCGTGCTCGGCGTGGCGCTTTTTCGCGGCGTGCCGGTTGGCCCGCTGATTGCCGCCGGGCTGGTCTCGCTGTTTATTGGGAAGTCGTAGTCAGGCTGGTGATATAGCGCGCTGGCGTCTGCCCTAACCCTTTCTTAAACATGGTGATAAACGCGGTGGTAGAGTCATACCCCAGTGACTGTGCCACCTGTTGTACTGACTTCCCGCCAATCAATAGCTGCAGGGCCACAATCAGCTGCAGCTGGTGTCGCCAGCGACGAAAGCTTAGCCCCGTCTCTTTCACCACCAGCCGCGCCAGATTGCGTTCGCTCATGGCAAAATGACTCGCCCACTGTCCCAGCGTCTGCCACGCAGCAGGCTCTTCTGCCATCTTCTCGCTCATCAGCCGAATTTTGGGATGAGGAGAGACAGGCAACTGTAAATGCTCCTGGCGCTGCAGCGGCAATTCATCAAAAAGGACATCGACCAGGCGTGATGTGGCGGCAAGTGGCAATTGCTCACGCGATTTATCTGCCAGAGACAAAATGAGCTCTCGCACCAGCGGCGATATTTTCAGCGTACAGCAACGTTCGGGCAAACCGACAGCACCGGGTTCAATAAACAAAAAGCAAAGCTGCGCACCCGGCGTGGCTTTATTGCTGTGTGGCATCTGCCCCGGGATCCACACCGCATACTGTGGCGGCACCATCAGCATGGCATTTTCCACTTCGCAGGTGATTGCACCACCCAGCGCCAGAATCAGTTGACCTTTGCGGTGCTGATGCCGGGGTATGTGCTGTTCTTGCGCCACTACGCGGATGCGAAACGCTACTGCCGCATCGTGCTGGCTATCGGGGTCGTAGCCATCCAGTCCCAGACCGATCATCAGGTTGTCCGATATTAGCGATAAACTGTCATTTTAGCCTGATTTCAACCGCTGTAAAAATCGGTATCGTGTGCGCTCGCTTGAACGTAAGAGAACACAATGACTACTGCTATTCGAACTTCAGGGAAGCAAGGCGCGTTGCTGATTGCAGGCATCCTGATGATTGCCACTACGCTGCGCGTAACTTTTACCGGAGCGGCCCCGCTGCTCGACACCATCCGTCAGGATTATGGCTTAAGTACCGCGCAAACCGGTCTGCTCACGACTCTGCCTCTGCTGGCTTTCGCACTTATCTCCCCGCTCGCTGCGGGTGTGGCCCGACGTATTGGCATGGAGCGTAGCCTGTTTATCGCCCTGCTGCTGATTTGCGTCGGGATTGGTATTCGTTCCCTGCCTTCTGCAACCCTTCTGTTCACGGGTACGGCGACGATCGGCTGCGGCATTGCGCTGGGAAATGTTCTGCTACCCGGGTTAATCAAACGAGACTTCCCGGGACAGGTCGCCAGACTTACAGGGGCGTACTCCCTGACGATGGGCGCGTCTGCCGCGTTAGGCTCGGCGCTGATTGTTCCGCTGGCGCTGGGCTCTGCTGGCTGGCACGGTGCATTGCTGATGCTGATGGTCTTTCCGCTGGCAGCATTACTGCTCTGGCTACCACAGTGGCGTCAAACCCCTGTCGCCACGCTGACTGGCGCGGGTGCGCTACACAATCGCGCCATCTGGCGCTCTGCGCTTGCCTGGCAGGTGACGCTCTTTCTGGGCCTTAACTCGCTGATTTACTATGTCATCATCGGCTGGCTACCGGCTATTTTGCTCAGCCACGGCTACAGCGAAACACAGGCAGGCTCCATGCACGGCCTGTTGCAGCTGGCTACTGCCGTGCCGGGCCTCGCCGTTCCGCTGCTCCTCCACCGGCTGAAAGATCAGCGGGGGATCGCCGGCGCTATGGCCCTGATGTGTGCAGTCAGTGCCGCGGGATTTTGGTTTGTGCCTGACATGGCCGTGGTGTGGACGCTGGTGTTTGGTTTTGGGTCCGGGGCAACCATGATCCTCGGCCTGACGTTTATCGGTCTGCGCGCCAGCTCAGCTCATCAGGCTGCGGCACTGTCCGGTATGGCGCAGTCAATTGGTTATCTGCTGGCCGCCTGCGGGCCGCCGCTGATGGGGAAAATTCACGATACGGCCGGAGACTGGCGGATACCGCTTATAGCCTGTGCGCTGGCCTCCGTGGCGATGGCCGCTTGCGGCGTGCTTGCCGGGCGTAATCGGGAGATCACGCCCCGCTAAATACAATGGCAGACCCGGCGGTCTGCCTTTTTTATCCGCGCGCCGCGCGCAGCATCGCCTGCGCCAGCACCACAGGACGACCATCCAGCGCAGCACGCTCGTGCTGGAATAGTGTGATCACAAAGAACGGATGCGTAACCAGTTCTGCCGCGCGGACTTCTCCCTGCTCGTCCCAGCCTGTTACACGCATATCGCCCTTTTCAAGCTCCTGCGCAAATTCCGGTGACACGCCATAGTTGCAGTGATATCCCTCTTCAATTTCCGGCTTGCCATAGGCTTTCGCAATAAGCGTATTGCTGCGCAGTTCAATCGAATCGGTTTTTTCCACCAGCGAGCAGGTCAGCGGTGCGATAACCATCGAGCCTTCGGTGTCCGTTTCAGCATGTGCCGCATCGCTCCATCCCAGCACATTACGGGCGTACTCAATCAACGCATGCTGAAACCCGCCGCACGTGCCAAGGAAAGGAATGCTGTTTTCACGCGCATAACGTGCAGCAATAAATGCCGCCTCGGGGTTCTTGTACGGGCTTGCCGGAACCAGCCAGATTGCGTCGTAACCGACCAGATCTTCGGGGCTGGTCAGTTCCGTCGTGGCGAGCCAGTCGTAATCAGCGGTGAGTTCAAGTACAGCAGCAGCATCGTCAATGGCGAGTGGGATGGCCTGGTGCGCAATGACATTGGGGTTGTAATCGCCAACCAGCGCAATACGCAGCGTGGTTTTAACCGGAAGGTGTTCCATGAGGGGGTCCTTATGCCAGAGTATTATCAGATAACATAAGGAACCTCAGACTACCGATCTTTTGCAATTATCACAATACCTTAAATTGGGAGGGTAAAGACAAAGTGATATAGTTAACGTGCTGAACGTATCGCCTGAGTTGAGGAGAAAACATGATTCAATGCAAACGCGTATATGAACAGGCCAGCCCTGAGGACGGTTACCGGGTTCTGGTCGACAGGCTGTGGCCACGTGGGGTGAAAAAAACCGATCTCATGTTCGACGAATGGTGTAAAACCCTGACGCCGTCCAGCGAGTTGCGTAAAGCCTTTCACAGCGACATGATTGATTTTACCGCCTTCAGCAAAGCCTATCAGGACGAACTGGCACAACATCAGGATGAGGGGTTGCGCCTGGCGCAGCGGGCAAACAAACAGACCGTAACGCTACTTTACGGCGCGAAAGATACCGAACAAAATCACGCCCTGGTGTTAGCCGACTGGCTGCGCCAGCTGTAATCAACTGATCATCAGCTCGTCAAGCGTTTGCGGTGCGTCATCCGGGGTGAGCGGCATCAGATGCTCTGCGCGAACAAATGCAAAGCCCTGTTGATTATCAAACGCGTAGACATCTCCCGTCACCAGCCACAATGCGCGGTCTGCCGTGGCGGGAAGTTGCGTCATTACGCCATTAACAGGGTTAACAAAACGCAGGCCAGGCTGGCACAGACCAAACAACTCCACAGATTTACCAATATTGCGACGGCCAGATGCCGTGCGGGCACCCACAATCATGGCCAGGCTACCCGGTTTAAGCTGAAACATACTTCTCTCGCGGTAAGTGCGCCAGTTACTGGCTAAGAAAAATCCTAAAGAGAAGTGTATCCCAATCACAGTACCCCTGTCACCTGGCGGGCTGAGGGTGATCGCGACGGTAGAGATCCCATTCATCAATCACTTCTCCCCCCGGTAATTTGCACTCAGTACGAACGCCCTGCGGACTTTGAACGGGGATCTGCACTCCCCCCTTCTCCAGACAGTAGACTGAAGCCGGGTTCGCCATGCCTATAATCTGCGGGGGTTTCGGGGCATCGGGGGGCGTTTTCGCCGTGGTACATGCGGTTAGTGGTAATGCCAGTGCCAGTAACAGATATCTCATCTTGTTGATCCTTTTAGAATTCCTGAAACGTAAAGGTAACGAGTCGACGATGAATTCTCCATTATTTCTTCATCTTAACTGCACTTTTCAACACTATAGTGCGCTTGTTCTCGTTATGACCAGAGAACATCATTCCGTAATCAAGATGTCTTTGCCCCGGTCTCAACAACGGGGCTTTTTTTTCTCCCCGCGTTTTCTTCCTGAATATAATCAAATTTTTATATTCATCAACAGCACATTACGCGCCGCTGGTCTCGCGATATATCAGAAAAAAGCAAAACCCGCTTTCTCACCAGGAATTAACCTCGTACACTCTACGGTATGGTGTAAACCCAAAACAGGTGATGGCATGAGAATAGGAATCCTCTTCCCGGTCGTTATTTTTATAACGGCGGTTGTTTTTTTGACATGGTTTTTTGTCGGTGGTTACGCGGCACCTGGGGCATAGATGAGAAAAACAACCCTCATTATGTTGCTTGTGGCTATCGTGGCGGTTGCTGGTACACAGTTTGGCTGGTGGTAACCCTGCGAAGTAAAAAGGCCGCCATCAGGCAGCCTTTTTCAACATATGGCAAACTTAGCTTTTGAGTTTTCTGTAGATAAACAGAACAACCAGCGCACCAATCACCGCAACGGCAAAGCTGCCGAAGTTGAACCCATCGACCTTGCCAAAACCGAGTTGCGTACTGATCCAGCCGCCGACTACCGCGCCAACAATCCCCAGTACTACGGTGATGATAAACCCACCGCCATCTTTGCCTGGCATGATCCACTTCGCAAGGATCCCCGCAATCAGCCCAAAGATAATCCAGGATATAATTCCCATAGCTTTCCTCTCTGTATGGTTTTTGTCATTAAATCAACGACACGGACAAGGATAGCACAGGATGAGCGAAAGGAAATTTGCGACAGGCATCACAGATTAGACTACCCTGCCTACGGGCCTGACATTCATCTCTGATGATCCATCCTGACCTCCTCCCGGGGCTTAGACAATATCACCTTAATAAACTCGATGTAGGAGACCGGTTTCCCAAAATAATACCCCTGCAGCAGAGTGATCGCATTACGGTTGAGGTAATCCCGTTGTTCCTTCGTTTCAACCCCCTCGGCAACAATGTGTAAAGAGAGCTTTTTAGCCAGCTCAATAACACAGTCCAGCAGTATCGTTGAGTCTTTCTGCTCTGATACCCGGTTCACAAAGCTCTTATCAATTTTGATGTAATCAATGGCTAGCGCGTGAAGGCAGGATAGCCCGGAGTAGCCAGTACCAAAATCATCCAGGGCAATCACGAAGCCGGCTTGATGTAATGCATTAAGGTTTTCCACCAGGTGGGGATGTTCAAGCAACGGTTCTCGCTCGGTCACTTCGAGAACCAGTTTGACTTTTTTGCCATTGAACCCTTTTTCAAAAGCAGAGCAGTCGCTAATAAAGGACGGCGCATTAATATGCCTGGCGCTGATGTTTATCCCAATATGAAATCCATCCGGTAATTTAGGTAAAAGTGGCTTTAACTGACTAACCACTTTTGCCATCAGCCCTTTGGTCAGAGGAATAATTAAACCGCTACGCTCCGCAATCGGGATAAAAACATCTGGCGGAATAAAGCCAGATTTAGGGTGTTTCCATCTTGCCAGTACTTCAACACCATACAGTCCTCCGGTATCGCCATTCACGATTGGCTGGTAATAAGGAATAATTTCCCCTCTCAGAATGGCCTTACGCAGATCGTCTTCAAATGTGGTGCTTTTTCCCCTGTACCGGCGAATAAGAATCCCCCCGGCGACGGACAGCACGAAGATCAATAACACCAGGCTCCACCCCTGCTGCATCAGGCGCGACATACTAAAGAAAGCAGGAGTCTGCCATGCCATGCTGAAAGGGAAATGCGCTGATTGCGTCAGCGTGGCCGACCCCGTCGCCGGTGGATATGCACTTACGTCACCCTGGCGGGTAAGCATACGTTTACCGACGACCAGCGCCAGGCCTGCACTATCCGAAGCCCCCGCGATAACATCACGCAAATGTGCGTCGCTGACACTGACGATAACCCGCCCTTCAGGGATCGGCACCTGGAAAATGAGCACTGGCACCCCATTCACGAGCTGGTTGCCAGCTAGCAGCATCAGTTTTTCAGTGGGTAATGCTTCAGGATGAACAATCAATACTCCATTCCCCGGGAGAGAAGTGCAGATGATTTTATCCTGTTGCTGGATCATGATGGCGCGCAGATGGGGTTTTAGCGCAGCTTCCGTTCCCAATTCTTGCTGTCCGGTGCTGGAGCACCCTTCTGCCGCAACATCCTTCGCTTTTTTTGCCGCGCTCACGGCTTCAGCGAGAATATCATCTATTTTCAGGGTGCTGGTACTGGCGGTCCCGGCATTGTTCAACGTCGCCATATTCCACAGCTGCCAGTTGATGATCAGCATTCCGGCCAGAAAAAGCAGTAAGGCACTTAAGAAGGGAACCATAACGTTGCGCACGATTTTTCCTTAAAAGAAAAAACAAGCATTTAAGTCATGTTGAATTAGAAATTCAGACTAACTCAGCGTCATTTACCTCGATAAATAAATCTTAGCTGAGATTTATCTTAAAAACCTGGTACTCCGGTACT
The DNA here is from genome assembly GCF_046622475.1 of Enterobacter sp. LM3. NCBI lineage: Bacteria > Pseudomonadati > Pseudomonadota > Gammaproteobacteria > Enterobacterales > Enterobacteriaceae > Enterobacter > Enterobacter sp. LM3. The sequence continues at coordinate 27,466 of NZ_JBJURN010000025.1, forward strand.
AACCGTGAGCCGTAATGTGAAATGCGCGGCGCGCTTGTCAGACTGGAGGAACTTACCTACCGTTATTATCAGGCTTGTACCTTCATCTGTCTGTGTTAGGATCGATGAAAACAGGGATCAGAGGAACAACAGGAAAATGAAGAAGATCATTGCCGTTGCTATCGTTTCAACGCTTCTGGTCATCCTGTCTCTTTATGTGGTTAATGCTGTTATCGTTGGGCAGCAGAAGAACAAACAGTTTGAAATCTCCCACACGCTTTTGCGTTATTCCGAAGAGGTATCTCAAAGTGTGGCGGGCACACTCAAAAGTATTACCACACAGGGATGCGATGAAACCAGTATTGATAGCTACAGAAAAATAAAACTCAGTAGCCTCTATTTTGGTGATGTTGGCTTTATTAAAAATGGGAAAATAGTCTGCACCGCCTTTTGGGGGAAACTGGAAACGCCTGTCGCACTTCCCGCTGCGCTACATAAAACACCAAATGGTTTTGTTTTAGCACAATTTCATCTGAAGGGCTTTTTCACAGGCAATGCGGCAATCTATAACAACGTGATTATTTTCACCTCCCGGTATGTTTACGATAAATTTTCCCCGATTACGGCAAACTATTCACTCACCGCCGCCACAAAAGATTTCGACAAGACATTTTTCTCCATCGCCCCTGAAAAAAAACAGAACTGGCTGCATTCTAGATTGTTTACGTTAGACATGACCCTATGCAGTACCAAATGGGATTTGTGTGTCATTGTAAAACATCATGATGCGGGGCTGGCTTCGTTATCAATCGTGGTATTTGTTCTTCTCTCAGCAATTCTGTATTTCATCTGGATATCGCTTACGCTGTTCTTCATTCGCCTCCATGAAGACCGTTTCTCGCTGGAGCGGGCGCTGGTCAATGCGGTGACGGCAAAGACATTCAGCGTCAACTATCAGCCTGTTGTACGCATCCACGATAAAAAAATTGTAGGTGTTGAAGTTCTGTCGAGATGGCGTGATTATAACCACGCAGAAGTCTCTCCTGAACTCTTCATCCCGTTAATTACAAAGCTGGGCCTGTATAAAAAATACTATATCAATATTATTGAAAAATCCTTGTCAGAAGTCGCATCGCTTGCCGTTGAAAACCAGATGATGATTTCATTAAACGTTGGCAGAACGGAGATCGAAGATAAACAGTTTATCCACGTTTTGCGCCGTGAATGCTCGCTTAATAACATTCCCTTGTCATTGATTAAAGTCGAGCTATCTGAGAAAGCAGTGGCCAGCGCGGATATTCTTGAAGAGTTCTGCCTGGAGCTAAAATCTATTGGTGTCAAAATATCAATAGATGATTTTGGTGTCCAGAACTCTAATCTGGCCAGGCTTTCGAACCTGGAATACGATGAAATCAAAATAGATAAATCACTGGTCGATGGTATCAGTGAACACTATAAACAGGACATCTTCGTCATTTTTAGTGATGCTCTTGTCAAACTGAATAAAACACTTGTTTTTGAAGGTGTGGAGAATGAAATACAATACAATTTTATCGCCAACAGATACCCCAATGCCCTGATTCAGGGCTGGTATTTTTCAAAATCGCTGACCTGCAGTGAGCTGGCGCAGCAGCTCGAAGGTTCTGCCCGTTGACGATATATTGTCCGATGGTAACGTATGTATGAATGGCTGCATTTTTTTAATGCAGACCGTTTCCATTTTTCTTCCAGGAAAATACAGTCGTCACAATCAGAGTGTAGATTGCTCTGAAACAGTCTCTTATATGGTCAAAAACGTGAAAATTTCTTTAGTGCTGCCCCTGATACTCTTTTTCCTGGTCTTTGTTTTCGCCCTGTTCATGGATAACCCCTCATCACATGCACTGCGGAAAAAATGCATGTGGTCTGATAACGTGATGTTGAGCTGTATGGCAAAACATCAGAACAAAGGGTTCTGAGGCAGATAACGCGGCGTATTCCGGGTTACTCGTTACCCCACTGGTTCAGGAAGTTCGCAATATCATCAATGCGACGCACAGGGATCCCTGCTTCATCAGCCATCTCTTGCTGCGCGTTTTCACTGATTTCCTCGTTATTCATTAAACGGGTGATCAGCAGCTGGAAATAGTACGCCAGAGGATCGCGCTCTGGTTCACTCACCGGCTCTGCGGCTTCCGTCGAATACTCATCAACGATGTCATAAAATTTAAGCGGGATTTCGTTGTTCATCAGTGGTCTCTTGTCTGCGCTTTAGTGGGTAACGCGCCCAGTATATCTGGATGGTCACCCTGAACCAAAATTTTGAGGCCGCTCGTGGTGAACCATCAACGGCTCAGCAGCGCTATCAATGCCGCCAGGGCCGGAATAGCCTGAACATACAGTATCTTCCGACTGGCCGTCATTGCGCCAAACACTCCGGCGATAAGCACACAAGCCAGGAAGAAGACGGTTACCTGAATACCATTTTCCCCAAGCCAGAGTCCCCAAAGTAAACCCGCAGCCAGAAAACCGTTGTACAGACCTTGATTAGCAGCCAGCACCCGGGTTTCACGTGCAAAATCAGCACTGAGATTAAATGCCTTGCGGCCCGTTTTTGTGTTCCACAGGAACATTTCCAGAACAAGAATGTAGATATGTATTAAAGCAACAACGGTAACAAGGGTAGTGGCTAACACGGCAGTCCTTAATGAATGAGGAAGAATGAAATGGAGTATAGGTATTCAGACGAAACAAGACGCAAAAACATTTCACGAGGCAATCGGATAAAACCGTTCAAAATACATCGACACACGGTTGACCAACCTTGTTAAGGGCATTTATCAGCCGCGACCGGAGCTCAGCCAATGCCTTTTCTTTCTCTTCAAGCTGTTCAAGCTTGCGGTGAAGAGAGTATCCACGCCTGGGCACTCAAAATGATTCAAAACCGCGGAGCCAAACCATACTTCGGGGTTTTGATATTTGAGGCCCAGACCTTAATATCGTTTTGCAGTAGCAGAGTGAAATCGGAATTCAGGTGGTGCACCATATCATTGACGCTGTCAGCATCATTCACGGCAAAATGTTCAATCCTGTTTTGCCCTATCGTAATACATCGATACGTCGCAGGCACATCTTTGCCATTTACATTCAACGTTTGCTCACCCTCTCCGCAACTCCCTTCAGATATATAGGAAACCAGCATATTTGCTGAACGACGACCCGACTGAGAGAAACTTAACATGACAGGCATCCCTTCAGAAGTTTGCGTCATATCATAGAGAACGGCGTTTTTTGCATACCAGGTATTGTATTCCCGCTCCTGGAATGCTGAATATGAAGACGTAGAGAAAACCACCAGCGCAGCGAGTGTAATAGATTGAATATTCATAGGATGTTGTCTTTATTTGTTGTTGTACTCATTATTCAGATCGTGCTAAAAACAGCAACCACTTAAGATTATTCCTACTACTATTGGCAGTTCTGAAGTAACCTACGCTCCTCTCTAATACCCTCACATCACGAATATAAAAAGAATAAAAAAGTCATATTTTGCATTAATTTAAGGAATTTATTTCATGGAAAAAATAAAGATTAGCAATAACATCTCGATTTTTTATCAATTTTCGAGATCATCCTCTGTTTATCTTGCCAGTTTGTTTGATGCGAACACAGGGGACTATATCTCGTCGGTGATGTCGAACAACAAAGAGTCGCTGATTAAACAAGTTGAGGCCTATGCGCAGCTTGATGAAAACGAACAAGCTCAGCTACGGAAGCTCATTATTTAATGGGTAGAGTGTTGGCTTCTTTCACCGATTCATTTGGCAGCAGCTATTTTAATGTATTTATTCTTATCCATTAACTCTGCCCTATATTGGATAACGAATGACATAAACCCGGAACGGGTTGATTGAATTTTGGGGCGTGATCTTTTATAGCATAAAAAAACGGGAGCCTTACGGCTCCCGTTCTCATTTAACCCAGAATCTGGATTACATGTTCGCGATAATCGCGTCACCAAACTCTGAACATTTCAGCAGCTTAGCGCCTTCCATCAGACGTTCGAAGTCATAGGTCACGGTCTTGGCAGCAATTGCGCCTTCCATACCTTTGACGATCAGGTCTGCGGCTTCGAACCATTCCATATGACGCAGCATCATCTCTGCGGACAGGATGATAGAACCCGGGTTCACTTTGTCCTGGCCTGCATATTTTGGTGCAGTACCGTGGGTCGCTTCGAACAGTGCACACTCGTCACCGATGTTCGCGCCCGGGGCAATACCGATACCACCAACCTGTGCAGCCAGAGCATCGGAGATGTAGTCACCGTTCAGGTTCATACAGGCGATCACGTCGTATTCAGCAGGACGCAGCAGGATCTGCTGCAGGAACGCATCGGCGATCACATCTTTAATGATGATCTCTTTACCGGTGTTAGGGTTCTTGATCTTCTGCCACGGGCCACCGTCGATCAGCTCACCACCGAACTCTTCCGCCGCCAGCTGGTAACCCCAGTCTTTGAACGCGCCTTCGGTGAACTTCATGATGTTGCCTTTGTGAACCAGGGTCACAGAGTCACGGTCGTTGGTGATAGCGTATTCGATTGCTGCACGTACCAGACGTTTGGTGCCTTCTTCGGAGCACGGCTTGATGCCGATACCGCAATGCTCAGGGAAGCGAATTTTCTTCACGCCCATCTCTTCACGCAGGAATTTAATCACTTTTTCTGCATCAGCAGAGTCTGCTTTCCATTCGATACCCGCGTAGATGTCTTCTGCGTTTTCGCGGAAGATAACCATGTCGGTCAGTTCAGGGTGCTTAACCGGGCTTGGGGTGCCCTGGTAGTAACGAACCGGACGCAGACACACGTACAGATCCAGCTCCTGACGCAGCGCTACGTTCAGGGAACGAATACCGCCGCCAACTGGCGTGGTCAGAGGGCCTTTAATAGCAACACGGTAGTCGCGAATCAGGTCCAGCGTTTCAGCTGGCAGCCAAACGTCCTGGCCATAAACTTGAGTAGATTTTTCACCGGTGTAAATTTCCATCCAGGAAATTTTACGCTCGCCTTTGTAGGCTTTCTCAACAGCGGCATCAACCACTTTCAGCATTGCCGGGGTAACGTCTACACCGATACCGTCACCTTCAATGAACGGGATAATCGGGTTGTGAGGAACGTTAATCTTGCCGTTTTGCAGGGTGATCTTTTTACCTTCCGCCGGAACAACTACTTTGCTTTCCATTAACCTCTCCTTCGAGCGCTTCTGGTTGTTACTGATCTTATGTTAATAAATTGTAATGAGCCTTTCGATAGTACCTGATTGTCCGACGCCATGAAAGGTCTTCGTTATTAGGCTATAATGCGGCAATTGATAGAGCCTGAAAATACCATGAAGAAAACTTCTTTTAGAAATCACCGGGTTGAGCGATTCAGCTCGCGACAAGCTACCAAAAGATCGCCGGAAAACCAGCAAAAGCGGGTTATTTTGTTCAATAAACCCTACGATGTTTTGCCGCAGTTTACCGATGAAGCCGGGCGCAGCACGCTGAAGGATTACATTCCTGTTCAGGGAGTATACGCAGCCGGCCGTCTGGATCGGGACAGCGAAGGGCTACTGGTGTTAACGAACGATGGCGCGTTACAGGCGAAGCTCACCCAGCCTGGCAAACGCACCGGGAAAATCTACTTCGTACAGGTTGAAGGCGAACCTGATGAGGAGACACTGGCGAAATTACGTCATGGCGTAACCTTAAACGATGGTCCAACCTTACCTGCAGGTATCGAACGCGTTAGCGAGCCTGAATGGCTATGGCCGCGCAATCCCCCTATTCGCGAACGCAAATCGATTCCGACAAGCTGGCTCAAAATCACCCTTTACGAAGGCCGCAACCGTCAGGTTCGCCGGATGACCGCACACGTGGGCTTCCCCACTCTGCGGCTTATCCGCTATGCCACGGGCAGCTACACGCTGGATACCCTGGCTAACGGCGAATGGCGAGACGTTGCCCTTTAAGGAGTCACTATGTTTAAACCTCATGTCACCGTCGCCTGCGTGGTTCACGCGCAGGGTAAATTCCTGGTTGTGGAAGAGAGCATCAACGGTAAGGCGCTGTGGAACCAACCAGCCGGACATCTCGAAGAGAACGAAACGCTGCTGCAGGCCGCCACACGCGAGCTGTGGGAAGAGACGGGTATCCACGCCCGGCCTCAACACTTCATTCGCCTGCACCAGTGGATTGCACCTGACCATACCCCCTTCCTGCGCTTTTTATTTGCCGTCGAGCTTAGCGAAACGTGCGCCACTGAGCCGCAGGATAACGATATCGATCGCTGCCTGTGGGTCACTGCCGAAGAGATCCTGAATGCGCCAAACCTGCGCTCGCCGCTGGTTGCCGAAAGCATCCGCTGCTGGCAGTCTGCCGGTCGCTTACCGCTTGATGTCATCGGAGAATTTAACTGGCCGTTTACAGAGGGTGTCAATGGTGGGGGGGCGTGATAGAATACGCCGCCTTGAAGTTCAATGTCGTGAGTATTCCATGTCAGATAACAGCCAGAAAAAAGTAATCGTCGGCATGTCCGGCGGTGTCGATTCCTCCGTTTCCGCCTACCTGTTGCAACAACAGGGTTATAAGGTTGAGGGCCTGTTCATGAAGAACTGGGAGGAAGATGATGGTGAGGAATACTGTACTGCCGCAGCGGATCTCGCCGATGCGCAGGCCGTGTGCGATAAGCTCGGTATTGAACTGCACACCGTTAACTTTGCCGCAGAATACTGGGACAACGTCTTCGAGCTTTTCCTCGAAGAGTACAAAGCAGGCCGTACTCCGAACCCGGATATTCTGTGCAACAAAGAGATCAAATTTAAAGCCTTCCTGGAATTCGCCGCTGAAGATCTGGGCGCAGATTACATTGCGACCGGTCACTACGTGCGTCGTGCAGATGTGAATGGCAAAAGCCAGCTACTGCGCGGTCTGGACGGCAACAAAGATCAGAGCTACTTCCTCTATACGCTGAGCCACGAACAGATTGCCCAGAGCCTGTTCCCGGTTGGCGAGCTGGAAAAGCCAGAGGTGCGTAAAATCGCCGAAGCGTTGGATCTGATCACCGCGAAGAAAAAAGACTCCACCGGTATCTGCTTTATCGGCGAGCGCAAATTCCGCGAATTCCTTGGTCGCTACCTGCCTGCACAGCCAGGTAAAATTGTCACCGTGGATGGCGACGAAATTGGTCAGCATCAGGGGCTGATGTACCACACCCTCGGCCAGCGCAAAGGTCTGGGCATTGGTGGTACCAAAGAAGGTAGCGAAGATCCGTGGTACGTTGTCGACAAAGATGTCGAAAACAATATTCTGATTGTCGCGCAGGGTCATGACCACCCGCGTCTGATGTCCGTTGGGCTTATTGCGCAACAGCTGCACTGGGTCGATCGCGAACCGGTAAAAGGCACCCTGCGCTGCACGGTAAAAACACGCTACCGTCAGACGGATATCCCCTGCACCGTCACCGCCCTGGATGACGATCGCATTGAAGTGCATTTCGACGAGCCGGTTGCCGCCGTCACCCCGGGTCAGTCCGCTGTCTTCTACAGTGGCGAAGTCTGCCTGGGTGGTGGGATCATTGAACAGCGCCTGCCGCTGCCTGCTGTTTAACACGATTGCACACATAAAGGAGAGCGTGTGGCGAAGAACTATTATGACATCACCCTGGCGCTGGCGGGAATTTGCCAGTCTGCCCGTCTGGTGCAACAGCTGGCGCATCAGGGTCATTGCGACGCTGACGCGCTGCACGTTTCACTCAACAGCGTTATCGACCTCAACCCTGGCTCGACTCTGGGTGTCTTCGGTGGGAGTGAAACCAATCTTCGCCTCGGTCTTGAAACGTTGCTTGGCGTGCTCAACGCCAGTAGCCGTCAGGGGTTAAACGCGGAGCTGACCCGCTACACGTTAAGCCTGATGGTGCTGGAGCGTAAGCTGAGCGCAGCGAAAGGCGCGCTGGATACGCTCGGTGACCGCATTGCCGGTCTGCAGCGTCAGCTCGACCATTTTGATCTGCAGTCCGAAACGCTGCTGAGCGCAATGGCCGGTATTTATGTAGATGTAATTAGCCCGTTGGGGCCGCGTATTCAGGTTACCGGTTCCCCTGCCGTGCTGCAAAGTCCACAGGTCCAGGCGAAGGTTCGCGCCTCGCTGCTGGCAGGCATTCGCGCCGCAGTCCTGTGGCATCAGGTTGGCGGTGGCCGCCTGCAGTTAATGTTTTCTCGTAATCGCCTGACGACTCAGGCAAAACAAATTCTTGCTCATTGTTAACCTCCCGGAGTTGCGAATTATGGAATTATCCTCACTGACCGCCGTATCCCCTGTCGATGGACGCTACGGCGATAAAGTCAGCGCGCTGCGCGAGATCTTCAGCGAATATGGCCTGCTGAAGTTCCGTGTACAGGTAGAAGTACGCTGGCTGCAAAAGCTGGCCGCCCAGGCAGCAATCAAGGAAGTTCCTGCTTTTGACGCCCAGGCAAACGATTACCTTGATAAAATCGTTGCTGACTTTAATGAAGAAGATGCGGCACGCATTAAGACTATCGAGCGCACCACCAACCACGACGTGAAAGCGGTTGAATACTTCCTGAAAGAGAAAGTCGCGAGCGTTCCTGCGCTGCACGCGGTATCTGAATTCATTCACTTCGCCTGTACTTCAGAAGATATCAACAACCTGTCTCATGCGCTGATGCTCTCTACCGCGCGCAAAGACGTGGTGCTGCCATACTGGCGTAAAATCATTGATGCGGTGAAAGCATTGTCCGTGGAATACCGCGACATCCCTCTGCTTTCCCGTACTCACGGCCAGCCAGCGACCCCATCCACGATGGGTAAAGAGATGGCGAACGTGGCGTACCGTATGGAACGTCAGTATCGTCAGCTGGAGCAGGTTGAAATTCTGGGTAAAATCAACGGCGCGGTCGGTAACTATAACGCCCACATCGCCGCGTACCCGGAAGTGGACTGGCACCAGTTCAGCGAAGAGTTCGTGACCTCTCTGGGCATTCAGTGGAACCCGTACACCACCCAGATTGAGCCGCACGACTATATCGCAGAGCTGTTTGACTGCGTTGCACGCTTCAACACCATTCTGATCGACTTCGATCGTGACGTGTGGGGTTACATCGCGCTGAACCACTTCAAACAGAAAACCATCGCCGGTGAAATCGGCTCTTCTACCATGCCGCATAAAGTGAACCCAATTGACTTCGAAAACTCCGAAGGCAACCTGGGTCTGGCGAACGCCGTGCTGCAGCATATGGCGAGCAAACTGCCGGTTTCCCGCTGGCAGCGCGACCTGACCGACTCCACCGTACTGCGTAACCTGGGCGTTGGCATTGGTTATGCGCTGATCGCGTACCAATCCACCCTGAAAGGTGTGAGCAAACTGGAAGTGAACCGTGACCGTCTGCTGGACGAACTGGATCACAACTGGGAAGTTCTGGCAGAGCCGATCCAGACCGTAATGCGTCGTTATGGCATCGAAAAACCGTACGAAAAACTGAAAGAGCTGACCCGCGGTAAGCGCGTTGACGCCGAAGGCATGAAACAGTTTATCGACGGTCTCGAACTGCCAGAAGAAGAGAAAACGCGCCTGAAAGCGATGACGCCAGCAAACTACATTGGCCGCGCAATGACGATGGTCGACGAGCTGAAGTAATTCCCCTCCCCCCTTTCCGCCCGGAAAGGGGGTTGCTTTTCCCCGGTTTACTCAATGTTTATCCCCACAACAACATAATCAGCGTTAAACTACACACCGATTTTTCAAACAGCCGCTAAAACAGTGACTTACAGTAAAATCAAAAACTTACATCAAATTCTTTTCGGACAATAACGGACGATATCGGACATTTTACTGCCCCAAATCATGCCCCCAGACAGGTTTTGCCCCCAAATTTGCCCCCAAAATTCACCCTTTTGTGTAGATCATTCCAGTTTAGAAACATCTCGCTTTACTGCTTTGCTGACATCCATCATCATGCCCCTGTTTCAAAATCATAAGCTTTCGGTGCGCACCTATTTTTTTCTCCCTGCCCTATACTTTCAGTCATAGCTTTGACTGGAGGTTTCTATGTGTGGACGTTTTGCACAAGCCCAAACCCGTGAAGAATATCTCGCTTATTTGGCCGATGAAGGAGATCGCGACATTGCTTATGACCCGGAGCCGATTGGACGCTACAACGTTGCGCCCGGCACAAAAGTCCTGCTGCTGAGCGAACGTGATGAGCAGCTGCATCTCGATCCGGTGTTCTGGGGCTACGCGCCCGGGTGGTGGGATAAACCGCCACTGATTAACGCGCGAGTCGAGACGGCGGCCACAAGGCGAATGTTTAAGCCTCTCTGGCAGCATGGCCGGGCCATATGCTTCGCCGATGGATGGTTCGAGTGGAAAAATGAAGGCGACAAGAAACAGCCCTACTTCATTCACCGCGACGACGGCCAGCCGATTTTCATGGCAGCAATCGGCAGCACGCCGTTTGAGCGCGGAGATGAAGCAGAAGGCTTTCTGATAGTGACGTCTGCAGCTGATAAAGGACTGGTCGACATTCACGACCGCCGCCCCTTGGTTCTGTCTGCAGAAGCGGCACGTGAGTGGATGCGTCAGGACCTAGGCGGTAAACAAGCTGAGGAGATAGCAGCCGACGGCGCTGTGCCAGCCGACAAGTTTATCTGGCACGCCGTGACGCGTGCCGTGGGGAATGTGAAAAATCAAAATCCAATAGTTTTAGCTAATATTTTTAATTCTTGATCAGCTTTTCTATTAATTATATTATAAATATCATTAATAGAACTCCCTATGCCCGAGGCATTTTATGGAAAATTCAATCTCATCCTTTGTCACAAAACTAATACCTTTAATTGATACAGACCGAGACGGTTTATTATTTATTGATGGTGCTTGGGGTACTGGAAAGACGCATTTTATCAAAACCAGGCTTAAGGATTTATATGATAAAAACACATATTTTTATATTTCTCTCTTGGGGATTTCTTCGCTAGAAGATTTTAAATCAAAGATTATTGAATGTTACTATCTTGCCGACGCTGAAAACATCACACATCAGATTAATTCAATAGCTGATAGTGCCAGCTTACTCCGCGGAAGTCCTGATGACTCTGGCGTCATAAAATCTTTATTTAACTCCATAGGGGCTAGCATCAAAGGAAAAGTATTATCAAGCCTTTCTGGAATATTTATTTTAGATGATATTGAGCGCGTCGACAAAGAAGAAGTCACATCATTAATCCTTAATTACTGTCATACACTCTATTCTCAGAAAGAGAGCCGAGAATTAGATTTTATAGTAGTTGGGAACACCTCTAAAGAAGCCAACTTTGAAATAACTCATAAAGAAAAGTTAATTTCTGACACTATATCTTTTACACCAAATTTTGACGAGCTTTGTGATATTATCCTCCCCAGGTTATCACCACTTCCAGAAACTGATAAACAAGCTTTTTTGAACATAATCAAAAATCAAGACATAGTTAATCTTCGTATTATTAATAGATGTATCGATAAAATCCTTCCTTTATATGAATACATTAATAGCAATCCTGACAAAGAATGGAATGTTCGCTCAAGTGACGTTATTGGTTGTATAACCTCATCAATTATCCTCCACCATAGCCACAATAAAAGCATAGAAATACTGCATAAGCACTCACCAAAAAATTACCTCATAAATCAAGACGACAACGACTCATATTCTGAAAAAGAATTGTGGGCATTATATAGAAAATATGCAATCCCCGATATTGTTAGAGATTACAGCATGGGGCTGGAATCTTCACAATCAACACAAGAAGTGATATTTTCAACCCCAAAAAAAATGTCTCTCGAAGATATTGCCATTGCAGATCAACCTCATATCCATGATGTTGATGAAATTTCATTATCCCAATGTTTCCATGAAATAATTACAAAGAAAAGGATTGTGCCAATATACTCATGGATGTTAATGGTACGGAATTACATCTTCCTCACTGAAAATGAATATTTACCGATGAATCCGTTATTAAGCAAAGATTACATTGAACAAATGGCAAATGAATTTAGCCTTGAAGAAATCTCTGATTTCATTGATAAGAAAGGTGGCTTTGATCACCTGCGACGCTACGGTTTATCATCGATGAACCAAGATCCTTACATGAATATTTTTCTGAAAAAATATGAAAGCCACATTACCGCAGCTACAATTAAATCACTACGCCATGCAGTTGCTTATGATGGATGGTACAGCATTGATACCACTAAAAGCATTGATAGCCTTGATGATTATTCAAGGTTCAGACCTTTGCAGATTATTGGCAGCTCGTTCTTGTTAAAACACCTATTATTATCCTGGAAACCAATAGATATCGAATCATTTGATTCCTACTTAGCTAACCTATATGCCTTTAGTAATATCAGAGAGTATTTAAGTGAAGAAAAACCACATTTAATACGACTAGAAATACATACATATATTTATTTACGATCTAAAAAACCAAATTTCAAATATGGCGCAATAAAACGATTAAACGGTACGTTAAATGAAATATTAACAAGACTTTAAAATATCATACGATGGTTAAAATAAATGTGACCTTATTTTACGCAAATAAGGTCACAATATCTTGTTGTATATCGTGGCGAAAGCATTTCACGCTTCATCTGCCACTGCTGCTGAATGCCCTGTCCGGCAAAGTAGAGTGTTCCTTTTCCGTCTTTTGCGTTCAGGTGATCGAGCACTTCCATCAACCTTTCGCTACCGGCTCGCGGCGCATTCTCGTCGAACAAGTTAAGCTGGGCCACGCCCTGACTGAAGAAGTCACCCAGCATGATGCCAGCTTTCTGGTACCGGTGACCATCCTTCCAGATTTTGTCCAGACACTTTACCGCGGCGTTGATAATGTCGCGGCTATCCTGCGTGGGCGTGAGAAACTTCATTGAGGCGCTATTGCCGTAATATGGTTCGTTAAGCGCAAAGGGAGAGGTCTTCACGAACGCTGAGATAAAGCAGCAATACTGGTGCTCACCGCGGAGCTTTTCAGCGCCGCGGGCGGCATAGGAGCAAATAGCCTGACGCATCTGCTCATAGTCGGTAACGCGTTCGCCGAATGACCGGCTGCAGACGATTTCCTGTTTTGCGGGGGCAAACTCTTCCAGATCAAGACAGGGTTCGCCGCGCAGCTCCCGGACAGTGCGCTCAAGTACCACGTTAAAGTGCTTCCGGATTATCCACGTACTCTGCTCTGAAAGGTCTAAGGCCGTTTTAATACCCATTGCGTTTAACTTTTTACTGATTCGGCGACCAACACCCCAGACGTCCTCTACAGGTACCACAGAAAGTAGCCTGCGCTGGCGATCAACATTTGAGAGGTCAACTACCCCACCCGTCTGCCGCTGCCATTTCTTTGCGGCGTGGTTGGCCAGCTTTGCGAGTGTTTTTGTCTGCGCAATGCCCACTCCTACCGTCAGGTGTGTACGCTTCAGAACCGTAGCACGGATTTCTTTCCCAAAGTCAGTCAGGTCCCGACAGTTGCGAACACCAGTAAGATCGCAAAAAGCTTCATCGATGCTGTAAATTTCGACGCGAGGGCTCATTTCCTCCAGCGTGGTCATTACCCGGTTCGACATATCAGCATACAGCTCATAGTTGCTGCTGAAGCAGACAACGCCAGCGCGCCGAAAAAGCTCCTTTTGCTTGAAGAATGGCTCCCCCATAGTAATTCCAGCCGCCTTGGCCTCGGCGCTGCGCGCGATTACGCAGCCATCATTGTTCGACAGAACAACCACTGGCCGCCCTTTCAAATCGGGCCGAAACACCGTCTCGCATGATGCGTAGAACGAATTCACATCACAGAGCGCAAACATATTCAGCTGGCCGATTTCACGATGAAAGTAACAACGCCGAAAACGTCCAGTGTATCTTCGCAGCCAACAACAATAGGACTGTAGGCGCTGTTCATCGGTATGAGCTGGACTGTCGGGCGTAGCTGCAGGCGCTTAACTGTAAACTCACCTTCTACCGCGGCGATAACGATATCTCCATGTTCAGCAGTTCGCGAGCTATCCACCACCAACAGATCGCCGTCGCTGATCCCGGCGTCAATCATTGAGTCGCCGGCAGCCTTGACGAAGTATGTTGAGCTCGGGTGAGCGACAAGTAACTCATTGAGATCGATGCGCTGTTCAACGTAATCAGCTGCGGGGCTTGGGAAACCACACTGTACTAAGTCACTGAAAAGCGGGAGAGCGATAATTTCTCGCAGTTCTGTTGGCCTGATGAATTCCATGACACACACCTCAAATACTGTTTTTATATACAGTAGTTTTATTTGAGTATGCACGCAAGACAGAGGATCTAACATAGTTGTTTAAAGCTTCGCCGTTTCGCTTCTAAGTTTCTATGTCTCATCGAAATATGAGTTTTGTAAATTTAATGGGCGTAACTCTATGTGAGCAATTTTAAGCTGGCTTCGAAGCAGGGAGTTTCTTTACAGCGTGCTGATCGCCACCTGCTTTCTATCAACGCCGTTCATAATCAATCTGCTCGCCAACTCCCGTTGTAACACATGATGGGCTGCAATTTATTCAGATTCCTGATTCCAGCTTTTCAACCCTCCTCGTCAAATCATCTACCTTACCCAATAGAGCCAGGATAGCTTCATGGTGCAAAGCTGCAGCCACACCAGATGTGTCTAAGGCCAGTGTTTTTTCCACAACCTCACCATCTTCAAGTTTTGTTTCTCCATACTCTTTTACGGCTTCAGGGAAAACTTTTTTTACCTCCTGAGCAATGAAGCCGTAGCCATGCAGACTGTTATCTTTACGATCCCATTCCACCCCCCTGAATAATTTCATCTTACCCAGAGCATCCTCGATAGTTTTAATATTATCTTTGATTCTGGCATCAGATGAGTTAACCCAGTTACCGACAGCACGGCCATCAACATTGAAACTCCAGACTGGATTGCCTCTTGGGGCATTAACCCCAATTAATATTTGCTCTGTCTCATAATCATTCGTGCTATAAGCGGCAACAATAAACCCCTGTGAATTGGGTCTTTTTAGTTTCATGCCCCCATATACTGCACCTTGCTCCCCCGGTTTTACAGTTTCAAGTAATGTTGTATGTCCATAGGCATGATCAACATATAAAGCGTCACCGTTAATGGATACTCCACCACTGATTGTGCCGCCACTTTTGCCGTTAACGGTGTTCAATCGGGTATCATTTCCCTGGGCAACAGTACCTGCTTTATCGCCATATCCCAAACCGAGGTTTTTGCGACTCTCTTCCACAGTCGTCGCGCCGGTTCCACCCTGGTCTACAGGCAGCGCACCATTGGTCCCTTTCTGAGCCAGTTTACCAATGGCGGGGATGGTTACGGCGATGCCGTTGATTGTCACGGTGATGCTCTGGTTAGCTGAGGTTGTGGCAAACGTCTCCCACGCGCCAATGTTCTCGTCATACTCTTTGATGAGCTGCGACATCGCCTGCGCAAGTCCGTCGATAGAGACATTATCAGAAATGAGGATCCCGTATTTCTGGCCGCTGAGCGCTGGCGACGCAGCTGGCGTTACTGTCAGCGATGTTGCACTGTCCACGCTTGAAATCTGGAAAATTTGAACCGGATTAGACAGGACGATGATCGTCTGGCCGGCACGAACCTGGCTCGCGGGTGCAGTCCAGTTCGTGCCCGTCCCTGTGGCGGTATTTCCGTTGATGGCGATGGTGCCAGTGTTATAAAGCATATTTTCTCCGGGTAATAAAAAACCCGCAGAGCGGGTTATAAGTGAAATTGAAAATCTGCGTCAGACGAAAGAACCTGTTCCTCGCGTTATCGTCAAAGTGGGTGACGAAATGGTTTTACCTGCCGTTCCTGTTCCTACGACTGTAATAGTTCCGGTTACTGTACTGGATGTTATATTACTCACAGCATGTCTTACCGTTATCCAAAGACCACCTGTTCCAGCAGGTACATTGATTGTTCCAAAATCACGAATGCTGCCATTGATATTGAGGGTTATATTTACAGTGGTTGTACCAGATAAAGAAGATACGAAAATAAGTGCCTCAAGGAGTGCTGACTTCCCTAATAATGATGAGGACGAATCGGTAAAAGTAATTGTTCTTGA